>JASFFJ010000113.1:0-14248 GCA_050124355.1 Desulfobacterales bacterium
TTCCAGGGAATGACCAGGGGCAGGGCCAGGGTCACCAGACAGGCGGAGACGCCCCAGCCGCGTTTGGGCAGCGCCAGCGCAATCAAAATTCCGAGAGGTATCTCGATCAGCAGGACGAGCCCGGAAAACAGGAATTGGCGCCACAGGGCATCATGCAGGCGATAGTTGCCCAGCATCTCTTTAAACCATTCGGTGCCCACGTAGACGCTCTGCCCCGGTCCAAAGATATCCTGGATCGAATAGTTGACCACGGTCATCAGCGGGATGAACGCGCTAAAGGCGACGATGATAAATGCCGGTAGAACCAGAAACCAGGCCTTATTGTTTTGCCACTTATCCATAATACAGATCTCGTTGAATAGTTGACTGATGGTCTTAACGATGATTGGCTGGGGGGCCAGAAAGCTTGAATGCTTGGATGCAAAAAAATAGAGCTTTTAAAAACCGCCAAGCGCTCAGGCTCCCAGCTTCAAGCGTTTTAAATCATTAACGAATAACTCCTAAAAAAAGATAGAATTCCTTAAATATTCATTTTTCAATCTTCAATAATAACGCCTACTCGAGAGACCGGTATTTCTAATTCACACCGCCCGGCTATGTCCCGGGGGTTTACTTATCCACCAGGCGCCCATCGGCAAATAATTTAGTCCATTGAGGTGGAAAGCGCAGCCAGGCTTTATTTGACGGGACGGCTTGTCCCTCCGGCAGCCGGGCGCGCAACGTGTGACCGGCCATGTTTACGGTCAGGATTTTGAAACTACCCTGGTCCTGCACGGATTTTACCGCTGCCAGTATCCCGCCGTCAACGGCATCTGCATGGACCTCTAAATGCATGGGGCGAATGCCAATTTCTATTTTTCCCGACGCTTTTTGTCCCAATACCGCCGTTTTGTCGTTCAGCATGATGCCGGCTCCATCCACCCTTGCAGTATTGCCGTCCACGGTGCAGGCTAAGAAATTCATGCCGGGGCTGCCGATAAAAAAGCCGACAAACTTATGCATTGGATTTTCAAAAAGCTCCTGGGGCGTTCCGATCTGGACGAGTTCACCTTCGTACATGACCAGGACCTGATCGGCAAACGTCAGCGCCTCCACCTGATCATGGGTCACGTAAATCAGGGTTAGCTTCAGCTGTTCATGGATTTCCTTGAGTTTGCGCCTGAGGTTCCATTTTAAGTGGGGATCGATTACCGTCAGTGGTTCGTCGAACAAAATGGCCGCCACATCGCTCCTGACCAAGCCCCTGCCCAGGGATATTTTTTGTTTGGCATCGGCCGCCAATCCAGCGGCTCTTTTACCCAGAAAAGGTGTCAGATCAAGAATTTCAGCAACTTCCAGGACCCGTTTTTTAATTTCGCTTTCTTCAACCCCGCGATTGCGCAGCGGGAACGCCAGGTTGTTGAAGACCGACATCGTGTCATAGAGCACGGGAAACTGAAAGACCTGGGCAATATTGCGCTTTTCCGGCGGCTGGGCGGTGACATCGCGGCCATCGTAAAACACGCGCCCTTTACTGGGTGTCAGAAGACCTGAAATAACATTGAGCAACGTGGTCTTACCGCACCCGGAGGGCCCGAGCAAAGCATAAGCACCGCCGTCGTCCCACTTGTTATGGATTCGTTTGAGGGCATAATCGGATTCGTCTCTGGGCTTTTTTAGATAGCTGTGGGCGATGTCGTTTAATTCGATGCGCGCCATAACGGGCTCCTATCCTTAAGGCTTTTCATGGGTATTTCCAACGGGAGACGCAACCAAAGCACCTGCTTGATCGAAAACAAAAAAACTGCTCGGATGCACATAAATCGAGATCTCCGCACCCATCCGATACGGATGTACACCATCTTCCTGCACAACCAGGCGGGAATCCGCGTAATGGCCATGAATAAAAGTTTCCGATCCATTGATTTCCGATAGCTCAACTTTGGTGTGGATTTCAGTATCTTCAGCATGGGTACGGGAGAGAAACAGATGATTGGAGCGAACGCCGAATCTGTATTGCCCGGGAGACAAAGATTGCAGATGTTCGATCAAGGGAAACTCGATTTGTCCGCCTAACCGTGCCGTGCCGCTCTGGACGGCACCGCTGATAAAGTTTATGGGAGGGTCACTGAATACTTCCGCTACTTTGGTGTTTGCGGGATTGTGGTAGACATCCGGCGTGGCACCGGTTTGCAGAATGCGCCCTTCATCAATAACCACAACATTACCGCCCAGCATCAAGGCTTCGGTCGGTTCCGTGGACGTGTAGACAACGATAGCCTCGCGCCGTTCGAAAATCTCCTGAAGTTCAGTCCTGAGTTCTTCGCGAAGCTTATAATCTAGATTGACCAAAGGCTCATCAAGCAGTAACAACTGAGCATCTTTTACCAGGGCGCGGGCGATGGCAATACGCTGCTGTTGCCCGCCGCTGAGCTCGGCCGGCAGACGGTCGAGCAAATCTTCGAGATGCAGCATTTCAGCAGTTTCCCGCACACGTCGGTCGATTTCGGTTTTAGACACCCCGCTGACCTTAAGGGGGGAGGCGATGTTTTTATAGACCGTCAGAGAGGGGTAGTTGATGAATTGCTGATAAACCATGGCCACACTGCGTTTACGTACCCACATGCCGGTGATATCTTTGCCGTCGATCAAAATCTTGCCATGGGTGGGCCGATCGAGGCCGGCCATGAGTCGCAGCAGAGACGTTTTGCCGGCCAGTGTTCTTCCCAGCAGTACATTGCGGGATCCGGATTTGAACTCGAGGTTGATATCTTTGAGATGGGTTTCTCGGCCGACAATCTTGTCAATATTCTGAAGGGCTAAACTCATGAGCAGGTCCCTCTGCCAAGACAGCTGTGCGTCCCAACGATGATGTGGCTATGCCCGTAAATGGTTGCAATTATCTTCCGCCGCTTTGCATAACACCCCGATGAAATTTTCACAAGCGAAAAGAATGTTTTCATATAATATTATTTAACGATGCCAAACCTGTATGTTTTCGAAAATGATATGCTTTATTTTTTAGGAAGATGCGGTTATGAAAATAGTTAAAATGCTATCCAGGTGTCAATGGAAAATTACCAGGGCCATGGTGTCATATGTGAGCATCTTTATCATCCCCCACGACATGTAATTGGACATCCCCTTCAGCCAGAAGATCGTTGAGGACGTCCGGGGGTTGTCTGTCCGTGAACAGTTCATCGATTTCACCGATATGGCCCAGGCGTACCATCGCATTGCGGCCGAACTTTGTATGATCGGCGGCGAGAAACACCTTTCTGGTATTGTCAATGATTGCTCGCGATGCACGTACCTCCCGGTAATCAAAATCGAGCAAGGTTCCGTCCATATCGATGCCGCTGATGCCAATGATGCCAAAGTCCACCCGAAATTGCTGGATAAAATCAATCGTTAGGGGACCGACAATTCCGCCGTCTCGGTGGCGCACCATGCCGCCGGCCACAATGATCTCAAAATTTTCATTTCCACTTAATATCGAGGCCACATTCAGGTTATTTGTAATCACTCTCAGGCGCTGGTGATTGCACAAGGCGTTCGCGATCGCCTCCGTCGTTGTACCGATATTAATGAAAAGCGAGGTGTTATAAGGAATGCGGTCGGCGACGACTTTGGCTATCTGCTGTTTTTCCTTTAAACACATAACCTTGCGTTGGTTATATTCGAGATTTTCCGCACTTGAAGCCACCCCCGCACCACCGTGGTAGCGGTTTACCAATCCTTCTTCGCTCAACGCATTGATATCCCGCCGTATGGTCTGCGGCGTTACATTGAATTCACCGGCTAAATAATCAATTGTCACATACCCCTTATTCAGAACATGTTGTCGTATTTTTTCGTGTCGTTCGCGGACCGTTCGAATTTTCCCGGTGGCTGAATTTGATTTTGGTAAAACACTGTTTTGGGGATCAACCCTGGTCTGGTCGGATCGATGGTTTTGAGTTTGCATTCATCCTCCAAAGATTATAAATCATGACAAGGATTTTCGATCTCGAAAATTTTATTCAATATTTATTGTAAAATGAAAATTTATAGTGACAAGTATAGCCAAAAGTGCTACTTTTTCACCGAACAGAGGTTGATTTATAGGATATTACTCGTCAATATCCTTTAGCACCGCTATTATTTTTTCACAAGTGAAAATTTTAAATGCGCGATGATATGGCTCAGAACATCCCTAGATTAAGCCGCGGCTTTGGAGGTGTCCATTGAACACCCAGGTACTCATCATTGGCGGAGGGGCCACCGGTACCGGACTTGCGCGCGACCTGGCGTTGCGCGGAATTAATTGCGTGTTGGCGGAATACCGCGATATCAATGCCGGCGCATCCGGCGCCAATCACGGGCTTTTGCACAGTGGCGGTCGCTATGTATTTGCCGACCAGCAAAGTGCGAAAGAGTGTCGTCAGGAAGGAGAGTTGTTAAAGAATCTGGCCCCCCACTGTATCGAAGACACCGGTGGTTTGTTTATCGCCGTTGAGGGAGATGATGAATCCTACGTGGCGGATTTCCCCAATTTATGTGCCCAATGCAACATTTCCGTCCAGCCCGTGGATGTTAAGGAAGCCCGGGAACTTGAACCCGAGCTATCCGATAAACTAATTGCCGCTTACCTGGTAGAGGATGCATCGATTGATCCTTTCAAACTATCCATGGAAAATATTTCCCAGGCCCGGGAGCTGGGATGCACATTGCTGCGATTTACCAAAGTGGTGGGCTTTGAGAAAAGCAACCATAAAATCCGGGCCACCCGTCTGCAGAATATTATTACCGGAGAAGAATTAACTATCCAGGCCGATCAGGTGGTCAATGCCACAGGCGCCTGGGCCGGGGTTGTTGCCAGTCTGGCGGGAGCGACTATTGACATCGTATATTCCAAAGGCAGTTTGATCGTCACCCACAACCGGATCACCCAGCGGGTTGTAAACCGTTTGCGCCCCTCCGCCAACGCAGACATCCTGGTTCCCGGCGGCACCGTATCCATTCTCGGCACCACGTCTATCCGAATCGACAACCTGGACCAAATCTATCCCACTGTTGAAGAAGTAGACGCCATGGTAGGTGAGGCCGGCAAGATGATCCCCGCGCTTGAAAGCGTGCGATATATACGCGCCTATGCCGGTGTGCGACCTCTGGTGGGATCGAGATCCGCAGACGAAGATCGCGGGATCAGTCGAAGCTTTGCATTGATAGATCACAGCCAGGACGGACTTGAAAATTTTACGACCATCAGCGGCGGCAAGCTGACCACCTATCGCTTAATGGCGGAAAAAACGGGCGATCTGGTTTGTCGCAAGCTGCAGCTTTCCCGCCCCTGCAAGACACGCACCGAACCCCTTGGTGTAACTCAACCTGCCAAGTGGAGCACACCGGGATTGGCCCCCAATCTGTGGCTCAAACATCATGAACCAGAGGATATCCTGCTTTGCGAATGTGAAATGGTCCCGAAAAGTGCGGTGGATACCATCATAGACGCCATTCGTGCACAAAATGGCCGGCCGAATCTCCAGGCGATTGCATTGCGCAGCAGAGTTGGCAAAGGCGCTTGCCAGGGGACCTTTTGCGGGGCTCGGGTCAGCGCATACATGCATGATCTGGGAGAATTGGATGCTGAAAAAAGCCTAAGTGATTTAAGAGAGTTTTTAGCCCGGCGCTGGACGGGACAGCATCCGACCCTGTGGGATAAGCAGCTCATTCAGGCCGAACTTCTGGAAGCCCTTTATTGCGGATTTTTTGGGTTGGAATTGTAGAACGATGGTTCAGGGTTCAAGGGTTTTAAGGATTCAAGTGCAAACGTCCAACCTCGTTGATTAGTTAATTGGTTGACTGGTTGATTAATTAAATTATGGTCATCAATTCAATTTGTTAGAGCTGTAGGTTAGGTTGCGCCGCAGGCGTTACCTGACAATCTGTGGGTGGTGCCAGATAAAGGGATTTGTCAGGGAACTCGCTTCGCTCGCACCCTAACCTACTAAAAAAACCGTTAAGATAGCTTCTTGAGTTTCTTTTCCGATCAGATTGGACGTTTGCGGCCAGAGGCACCGCTCGTTGTAATCTAAAATTGAATATTTCACCAGAGACGTGGAAGATAAGAGCGGGAGCCGCTGGCCAAAAAAACGGCCAGTCTGATCAAAAAAGAAACATTACAGTTCACCGCAGAGCGCGCAGAGATCGCCGAGAAAGAAAATTTTAATTATCCTCTGCGAGCTCCGCGTTCTCTGCGGTGAAATATTGCTCACAATGAAGTTTCACACGAGATAAGGTGGATGTCACAGAAAACATTAACACCGGATTATCAACTTCTGGAACAGATTGAAGCCGTCGGTCCGTTTCAAACCGGCGCCTGTTTTCAATGCCGCAAATGCACCAACGGCTGCCCGGTCACATTTGCCATGGATTTCTATCCGGACGAAGTGATTCGTATGGTCATTTTAGGGCAACGGCAAGCTGTGTTGTCTTGTCAAACGATTTGGGTTTGCGCGGCCTGTGCGACGTGCACCACACGCTGCCCGAACGATGTTAAAATTGCGGAACTGATGGACGCTCTTAAAGAAATGGCGCTTGGCGAGGGTGTACCTGCAGCTCAACCCAGGATTTTGGCATTGCATGAATCCTTTCTCAACAATATAAAAAAGCGGGGACGTCTACACGAAACCACCCTGCTGCCATCCTATTGGCTCAAAAGCGGGACGCTATTGGATAAGTGGAACTCCGGGGCCTGGCGATATGATTTAAAATTAGGTCACCGGATGCTTTCCAAAGGCCGCTTGCCCCTCATGCCCAAATCAATCAAGGGGAAGTGGGAGGTTCGTGAAATTCTCGCGCGACAGAAAGGCTCAACCACTAAGACCCGAAGACACAAAAAAAATAGAACAATATATTAGTTTTCAGACCTCGTTGAATAGTTTATTGGTTGACTGGTTGATTAGTTAAATTACGATCATCAATTCAGTAGGTAAAATAAAACACAATGGAGTACTCCAGATAAACGTTGCCGATAAAGCTGTTTATCTTGAAACAAGGCTAATGACACAATCATAACAAACGGAACACAACCCACCATGCAAGTATCCTATTATCCAGGCTGTTCTCTGCAGGGATCGGCCAGGGATTATGCCGAATCCATCCTCGGTGTCTGCTCTGCCCTGGGTATTGGCTTGGAAGAGGTTCCCGATTGGAATTGCTGCGGTGCCACGGCTGCCCACAGTATCGATCATCGTGCGAGCATTGATCTGGCAGGCCGAAACCTGAATCTGGCTTCCCATTTGCCCCATAGGGACATGCTGATTCCCTGCCCCATGTGTTTTAATCGATTAAAAACGGCCGCCAAGACCCTCCGGGGAGACCACTCCCAGCGATACACAATTAAACTGGAACCTTCTTTGCCGCAAATCTGGGATCTCGCCAATTTCTTTGCCACCGATAAGATGCTGGCGGCAACAGCCAAACAGGTAACAACACCCCTCAATGGGTTAAAGGCCGTATGCTACTACGGCTGCATGGCCAACCGGCCACCTGAGATCACAGAAGCTAACAATTATGAGGATCCTCAAGCATTGGATCGAATTCTCAAAAATCTGGGCGCAACCCCAATCCCCTGGCCGTTTAAAACCGACTGTTGCGGCGCAGGCCAAGTGCTTTCACGCCTGGATATTGTCTCTCAACTGGTGGGTAAACTCTATGATATGGCTCAACGGGTCGGCGCTCAGGCGATTGTGGTTTCCTGTCAGATGTGTCAGGCCAATCTCGATATGTATCAGCAAAAGATCGAAGCGGATTGGGGCAGACGTATTTCTATGCCGGTTTTTTATTTCACTGAGCTGATTGGACTTGCATGTAATCTCAAGGGATCAAAGGAGTGGCTCTCCCGTCATATGACGGAGCCCTTTTCTCTGTTGCGGGAGCTGGACCTTTGTTAACCGTTCAGAGGGTAAAAGTTCAGCCCAGCCGCCGGCCCCAAAAAGGGCGGTCAAATTGAAATAGATACTTTTGGGGCTCGATCCCGAAATCGGTCGCTGTTGGGTTTCGCATTTCGCAATAACACCGGCAAAATGTAGGTTGTGTTGAGTGCAACGAAACCCAACAAAGCCTGGAAAGGGCTCAACCCAACCTACAAAATGCAAAGTGGCCCAAGATAAAAGAAACTCCAACTTTTGAACGGATGAAAACAGATCAATTGACGCAAAATACAGAAAAAATCGGATCGATTGCCATTATCGGCAGTGGAATTGCGGGGATTCAAACCGCCCTGGATATCGCCAATTCCGGTTTTAAAGTGCATCTAATAGAAGAAAGGCCGAATGTGGGCGGTGTCATGGCCCAGCTCGACAAGACCTTCCCCACCAACGACTGCTCTTCCTGTATGATGGGCCCCAAGCTGGGGGAATTGGCCAATCACCCCAATATCGAGATTCTGGCGTATACCGATGTCCTCGATGTGAGTGGGCAACCGGGGCGATTTCAGTTGAGGCTCAAAAAGAAGGCCCGCTACATCGATGCTGACAAATGCACCGCCTGTGGCGATTGTGCCGCTGTTTGCCCGGTGTTGAGACCCGGCGAACATGACATGCAACTGGCAAATCGCAAGGCGACCTACATACCTTATCCCCAGGCGGTTCCAAACACTTTCACCATCGAAAAACATGATACGGCGCCCTGCCGCAGTGGCTGTCCGGCGAACATTAATGTTCAGGCCTACATAGCTATGGTAAAGATGAGCAGATTCAAGGAAGCCGTTGAAATTATTATGCAGGATCTGCCGTTTCCAGGTATACTTGGCCGGGTGTGTACCAGGAATTGTGAGAAGAATTGCCGCCGCCTTGAAATGGATGAGGCCATATCCATCCGGGAGCTTAAAAGAGTCGCTGCGGATCATGTCGCACTGACTGATATCCCCGTTCCTGAGATAACACCGCGGAATGATAGGGTCGCCGTCATCGGTTCCGGCCCGGCCGGGCTCAGCGCTGCCTATTTTCTGGCCCTCGACGGATATCAGGTGACGGTATATGAGTCCATGCCCCAGACCGGCGGTATGCTGCGCTATGGCATCCCCGAACACCGTCTGCCCCGGTCGGTATTAAACGCAGAGATCGACAATCTAAGCCGTTACGGCATTAAAATTCATACCAATACGACCATTGGCAAGGACCTCACCCTCGGTGACCTTCGAAAACAGGGTGTCAGTGCCATATTTTTGGCCATCGGTGCCTGGAAGAGTTGGAAGCTGAAGATTCCCGGAGAGGAGATCTTCCAGGGGGTTTCCGACGCCATCACCTTTTTACAGGCCGTGCATTCAGGGAAACTCGAAAAGCTGCAAGGTAGTGCTGTGGTTATCGGAGGGGGACATTCCGCCCTGGATAGTGCCCGCGTGGCCCTTCGATTGGGAGCGAGTGAGGCCCACATCATCTACCGCCGCTCAAGGGCAGAAATGCTCGCTGAACCGGAAGAGGTTTTGGAGGCCGAAAAGGAAGGCATCAGGATTCATTTTCAGGTGACGCCGCTTGAGATTGTCGGTCAAAACGGCCGCGTCTGCGGCATTCGCTGCACGCGAACGCGCCTGACGGATGCCGATAACACCGGCCGGCCGAGGCCGATTCCCATTGAAGGGTCTGAATTTCTGATCGAAACCGATCACGTTATCCCGGCCATCGGGCAAACGCCGGATATCGACCTCCTGGGGGATGATCACGGCCTGGAGGTGTCACGGTGGAATTTTCTGGAAGTAAACTCCGAAACCCTTGAGACAAATCAGCCCGCAATCTTCGCCGGTGGGGATGTCATTACAGGACCGGCCACGGTGATTGAAGCCGTTGCAGCCGGCAAAAGGGCAGCCAAATATATCGGCCAGGTTTTACAGGGTAATGAACTGCCCGCAGAACGGCGAGAGGATCCTGCCCTGGAAAAACACTGGCTCGAGGTCCCACACGCTGAACCGATCAGGAACCGAATGACTCCTCCAACGCTGCCGGTGGAAGAAAGATTGGCGGGGTTTAAAGAAGTGAATCTTTTGGCGGATAAAACGTCCGCCCAACGAGAGGCTGCCCGCTGCCTTGACTGCGGGGGATGTTGTGAGTGTATGCAATGTACGACCGCCTGTAAGGCCGATGCGGTCACCCTAGCGACCCACACCCAGCAGGACGAATTGGTGAGCCTTGCAACCGGTGCGGTTATTCTGGCGGGCGGATATGAGGTTTTTGACGCCCGGCGAAAAGCGGAATACGGCTACGGACGCTGGCCCAATGTCATCAATAGTCTGGAATTCGAGCGAATCCTGTCGGCTGCCGGCCCCTTTCAGGGTCATATCCAGCGCATTTCCGACGGCGAAGTGCCCCGCCGGATTGCCTGGATCCAGTGTGTTGGCTCCCGGGACAGCCACATGGGCCAGGCGTATTGTTCGTCAGTCTGTTGCATGTCCGCCACCAAGCAGGCCATGATCACCAAAGAGCATGCACCCGACATCGATACCACTATCTTTTATATCGATATCCGGGCTCACGGCAAAGGATTCGATCGATTTTATGAAAGATCCTTATCTGAAAATGATGTTCACTATGTACGATCCATGATCTCGCGGGTGGTTCCAAATCCGGAGGATAATTCCCTGGACATCAGCTATGTCGCCTCCGATCATCAAATCCGGCAAGACACGTTTGATCTGGTTGTTCTTTCCGTCGGTCTTTGTCCAAACCCTTCTTTCGTACAACTGGCGCAACGCATCGGCCTCCGGTTAGATGCACATGGGTTCTGCGTCACCGACTCTTTGGACATGGTGTCCACCTCCCGGCCGGGTATCTTTGTTTGCGGTGTTGCCCAAGGTCCCAAAGATATTCCGGACGCCGTCCAGCAGGGCAGCAATGCAGCGGAGAGGGCCATGGCCCTGCTGGCCGATACCAGAGGATCACTGGTCGCCGCGCCCCCAGTCCCGGACGAACGCGATGTAAGCAAAGAAGAACCTCGCATCGGCGTTTTTGTCTGCCATTGTGGCATCAATATCGCCGGCACCGTCGACGTTGAAGCGGTGACCGAATATGTTCGCATGCTTCCCAATGTGGCCTACGCGACCGATTGCATGTTTGCCTGTGCCACCGATCAGCTACAGGCCATTCAGGACGCAATGAGCGCTCACAACCTCAATCGACTGGTGGTAGCATCCTGCACACCCCGAACCCATGAACCGCTGTTTCGCAACACCTTGCGTCATGCCGGTCTCAATCCATATCTTTTTGAACTGGCCAACATTCGCGAACAGGATGCCTGGGTCCACCAGGCCGAACCCCAGGCGGCCACTGAAAAAGCGAAAAAACTGGTTGGCATGTCTGTTTCCCGGGCCCGTCTCCTGGAACCGCTCCATGATATAACCCACGAGGTGATCCAGCGCGCACTGGTGATCGGGGGCGGTCTCGCCGGCCTCACGGCAGCCGTTTCTTTCGCAGATCAGGGATTTGAAGCCACCCTGGTGGAACAAAGCGCCGAGTTAGGCGGCACCGCCTGCACTCTTTTTTATACGGAAGATGGCGCCAACCCGGCGAATTATGTTCGCGAGCTTATTCAAAAAGTCGATAAACAGCCGTTGATCACCGTTTATAAAGAAGCGCAGGTAACGTCCACCACCGGAAGCTGCGGCAATTTTAGCTCGACCATTTCCATTAAAGGAGAATTACAAGGTATATCCCACGGTGTTGTGGTGGCGGCGACCGGAGGACAGGAACATCAGCCCGCAGAATATCTCTATGGTCAACATCCCGCCGTGATGACCCAGAAAGAATTTGAAACCTTGCTGGTCTCGGAACCTGAACAAGCCCGAAAAATTAAGCACATTACCATGATTCAATGCGTCGGCTCCCGCGAGCCGGACCATATGTATTGCAGCCGGGTTTGCTGTACGGCGGCCATTAAAAATAGTTTGAAATTAAAAAGCATCCATCCGGAGGCCCAGATCTCGGTTCTGTATCGGGACATTCGCACCTTTGGTTTGAAAGAAGCCTATTATCTGAAAGCGCGTCAGCAGGGCGTTCGTTTTTACCGCTTTGAAAGGGAAGACAAACCAAAAGTGGTCGCCCGGGACAACATCCTGGCCATTTCTGTTTTCGATGCCCAGCTGCAGGCAACCGTTCAACTGCAGGCAGACCTGCTGATTTTGAGCGCCGCCATCCGACCCCGCGAGGAAAGCAAGCAGCTGGCGGATGTCATGCGCCTGGCTCTGGATGAAGATGGTTTTTTTATGGAAGCCCACCCCAAACTCAGACCCCTTGATTTTGCCGCACCCGGCGTTTATCTCTGTGGGCTGGCCCAGGGCCCTAAATTTGCCGGTGAAAGCATCGCTCAGGCCCGCGGGGCAGTCTCCCGGGCCGTCATGGTGTTGTCCAAAAAAGAAATTGTGACCGAAGGGATGATCAACCGGGTGGATCCAAATCTTTGCCGGGCCTGTGGGGAATGCGAAAGTGCCTGTCATTTTGAGGCCATCAGCGTCAAAGAAACATCCCAGGGGCATAAACAGGCCATGGTAATTGAAGCCCTCTGCAGGGGATGCGGTATCTGCAATGTGGCCTGCCCCACCGGCGCCGCCTCGGTGTCTCATTTTAAGGATTCGCAGATTGAGGGGATGATTAGTGAATGAATATTGAATATTGCAAATTGAATATTTAAGGTTTGCCTCCGGCAGGTCAATTATAAAAAAAACAATCAACAAACCTCGAAAGATGAAAAGTAACGAGTTAATAAAAAGAACAAAAGAGTTTGCGCATCGCTGCATTAAGCTGGCGATGGCCTTGCCGGAGACAGCGTTGGGCAAGCATATTAGAGGACAACTCATCAGATGTTCAACGTCTGTTGCATCCAACTATCGAGCAACTTGCCTGTCACAATCAAAGGCTAGTTTTGTTGCAAAAATAAGTATCGTTTTGGAAGAGACGGATGAATCGGCTTTTTGGCTGGAGTTTATTATAGACGAAAGTTTGCTGAAAGAGAAACAGGTCAAGCCTCTGCTCAGGGAGGCAGAAGAATTGACCGCAATCTTTGCGTCTTCCCGGATAACTGCCAGTACGAGAAATTAGATAGATAGAATACCATAAATATTCATTCTTCAATCTTCAATCTTCAATTGAGTGGATACCGCAATTATTCAACATTAAAACATCAATATTTATTATTTTATATGTGTGCCAAAAATCCTAACATCCTGGCTTTCGTCTGCAACTGGTGCGCCTACGCCGGGGCCGACCTGGCGGGAGTGTCCCGCATGCAGTATCCGACCCATGTTCGTCTGATCCGACTCATGTGTACCGGCAGGGTCAATCACGGCTTTCTGCTCAAGGCTTTCCTGAAGGGCGCCGACGGCGTCCTGGTCTCCGGCTGACACATCGGTGACTGTCATTACCTGGAAGGTAATATAAGATGCCAAAAGGTCGTTGAGGAAACCTGGGAACTACTCGGACTGTTGGGGATCGAAGAACACCGTCTGCGGTTGAAGTGGATATCCGCATCGGAGGGCGAGGCGTTTGCCAAAGAAATTCGCGTCTTTGTTGAAGAGCTCAAACAACTTGGATCGTTAGGAATTGATAATTAAAGACCAGGTTGTAGAATTGAGAAATCGTTAATTGGATTATTAGTTGATTGGTTAAGTGGGCGCAAATATGGATTTATCCTGTATTTGCAAAATAGATGGACGCTTGATGACTCAACAATCCTAGTATGCTGAATTGATGACCACAAATTAAACTAATCAACCAGTCAACCAATAAACTCATCAACGAGATTTGGATTTAGAGTTGACCGTAATTTTCACATTTTTCCGAAAAACGGCAAGTACTTAAATTTAAAATCGACAGAATACATTAAATCTTCAGTCTTCAGTTTTCAATATTTATGGATAAGACCAACGTGCTGACCCAAAAACAAATTGACTATTGCATGGAGTGCGGCTTGTGTACGGGGAGCTGTCCCATCAGCCGTGAGATGTCCTCGTTTTCACCTCGGCAAATTATCAAAAGGGCCGTGCTGGATCCGGCTGGAGAGCTTGTACACAGTCGCGAAATCTGGGCCTGCCTGAGTTGTGCCAATTGCAGCCAACGCTGTCCGGCTGAGATTGATTTCCCCGAGTTCATCAGTTCTCATCGTCGCCAAGCCCGTGCTGAGGGTAATTTTCCCCAGGAAAGTCATCACGGGATTTTACAAACCATCGCCGGCTTGCAAACCCATAACCTAAAGCAGCAGCGGACCGGTTGGGCCCAAGATGTCGGTGTATTTCAAAATA
>JASFFJ010000114.1:0-14236 GCA_050124355.1 Desulfobacterales bacterium
TCAGCGTTCAGGGTAGGATTTCATACACCGACAGTACCCGTTACCTGATAAAACCTCAAATACCCCCCGCATTTGATTAGATTAAAATAAGATGAATCTATAATCGCTGAAACCAAAACCCTTGAATCTTAAAGCAGGTCCTTTCCGATAGTAGAATATTGTGTTATAGGGGTTGTATTGCTATCCACTGAATCCATATGTTAGCCAAAATTCTTTACTAAGGAGGTCACATATGTCACTTAAAATTACATGGTACAGTCATGCCAGTTTTTTAATTGAAACCGACAAGGCCAGGCTGCTGGTAGATCCATTCATTACCGGCAACCCCTTATCTCCGGTGAAAGTCGATGAGGTTCAAACTGATTATATTTTAGTATCCCACGGCCACGGTGATCATGTTGGCGACAGCGTACCGATCGCAAAGCGAACCGGAGCCATGGTGATATCAAATTTTGAAATCCAAAACTGGATCGCCGCCCAGGGTGTCGACAACGTTCACCCCCAGCATATCGGAGGCGGATTTGACTACCCATGGGGGCGGGTGAAATTGACCATAGCCCAGCATGGATCGGCGCTGCCGGATGGCTCTTATGGAGGAAACCCCTGTGGCTTTCTCTTTTACATCGATGGTAAAAAGATTTACCACGCCTGTGACACCGGGCTGTTTTATGACATGAAACTCATCGGGGAAGAGGGTATCGATTTGGCAATTCTGCCCATCGGGGATAATTTCACCATGGGGCCTGATGACGCTCTACGCGCCGTTAAACTCATCGAGCCCAAGCAGGTGGTACCCATTCATTACGACACGTTTGAGGTGATCAAGCAGGATCCCAATGCGTGGGCATTGCAGGTGGAAAAGGAAACAGCCACCAAAGTGACGGTGATGAAACCCGGGGACAGTCTGGAACTGGAATGATGAAAATAGCGATACGGTGGCTCTTAATTTTCATCCTTTATTTATTCCTTAGCCTAAGGAATAGGTCAAATACCTCAGCCGGACGGCCTACAGGAGGGCGCGCTAAACCCACCCGAGCCGGTAGCGATCCCCGCGGGCCTGAAACAGCCTGCCGACATCAGCTTTTCAACGTCTGCACATTCGCATTCAGGACATTTGGGGGGCGGCTCACTGGCGGATAGGGTCAAATATTCAAAACAGTTACAGCAGCCTTTACATTGATATTCATAAATCGGCATCAAGGACTCCTTCAGAGGACGTCGGAAAGCCTCTTTGTTCATTTTCCGATATATAATAACGTCTCTCCCGGACAAGTCAAGTAATGCATAAGGAAGTTCTAATCGGTATTAAAACCACCAACATTTATTGCAGACCGTCTTGTCCGGCGAAAACACCGCTACCGGAAAATATAGTTTATTTTAAAACCGCCACCCAGGCGGAACGTGAGGGGTATCGTGCTTGCAAAAGATGTTTCCCGGATTTTCCAGTCGAAAAATGGATTGACGCTGGAAGTTCTGCCTTTTTGATTCTGCCAAAAGAATTTGACTTTGCCAATATCCTTAAATTTTTAGCCAGATCACCCGAAGAACCTTGTCATCTAATTCAGCACAACACGCTGTATAAGCTATTGAAATTAGAAAATGTCCCTGTTTTACTGAAAATCCGATGCGATAACAATAAGGCCTTGTCGATCGAATTTCCTACCAAGCGACCGCTGAAATCCATCCGTGCCAAGGTTGCAAAATATGTTTGGCATTGGTTTGACTTGGAGACCAACCTCAAACCGTTTTACCGAATGGCAAAAGAAGATGCTGTCTTAAAACACATAGCGCAAGCATACCATGGCCTTCGGATAGTGTTGATACCAGATCTCTTTGAAGCCCTATGCTGGGCCATCATGGGGCAGCATATCAATCTCAATTTTGCTTACACTCTGAAAAAGCGTTTTGTGGAATCATTTGGCGAACAATTTCGCATTGATGACAGAATTTTTTACCTTTTTCCAACTCCAAAAACGATTGCAAATCAAACTGTAAGTAATTTCAGACAGTTACAATTTACCGTCAAAAAGTCAGAATATATAATAGATATTGCAAAAAAAATAACAGAGGGCGCCTTGAGTAAAGATATCCTGCTCAGAAAAGACAGCTTCCAATCAGCTAAAAAGGAATTAATAAGGTTGCACGGTGTCGGGAAATGGACGGCAGAATATGTATGTTTAAGATGTTTAAAGGACCCTGCCGCGTTTCCGGTTGATGATGTTGGTCTTCAAAATGCAATTAAACAGCAATTACGCATGACGGCCAAGCCTCCGGTCAATGAAATCTATAAATTGTCAAGACCTTGGAGAAATTGGGAGGCCTATGCAACCTTCTATTTGTGGAATTCACTCACATGAGAATACATTTCGGAGTATTGGAGTAGTGGAGTGTTGGAGTAATGGCTAAAGGATTGGCGTTTTTTTTCAACACTACAATACTCCATAAATCCAGTACTCCAAGGCCAAGACTATCAAGAACTCTTAGCACCCTTTAATTTACCTTTCTAATAAATATTTCCGACAAGCGCATGCATAATCAAATGATCATCATCACGGATGCCCACATCAGCAAATCCAATGGAAATCAAGCATTTTTTTTTAAGATGCTTGAATCCTTCGAGAGAAATAACCGGGATTTGATTTTCCTGGGTGACATTTTTGATCTTTGGATTGCCATGCCCCGCTACGAACAAGAAATCCATCGGAATTTTATCGCCTGGTGCCGCAGGCAGAAAAACCATCGCACCATCGGCTACCTGGAAGGCAACCATGAGTATTATCTGGCAAATGAAAGAGCATCGGACTTTACATGGTGTTCTGCGAATACATGTTGGCGGGATGGCGAAGGCGTTCTGTTTGTGCACGGCGATCAAATCAATCGCAAAGATTTAAATTCCAGGGCCTTCAGGAAACTGGTGAAAAATAGAATATCAAAATTCATCATCTGCCGCTTACCTTTCGGTCCACACATCAGTAAATCAATTAAGCAAGGATTAAAAAAAACGAATACCAACTTCCGTTTGCAGCTGCCCAAAGCGGAAATTGACGATTTTGCCCGGGCTAGGTTTGCTGAAGGCGCCAATGTTATATTCATCGGTCATTTTCATATGCAGTATCATTATCGCAACCGAGATGCCAAAGAACTGCATTTGTTGCCGGATTGGTTCAGTACCCAGAAAGTCACAATCTATGACCGCGATTCAAAGGAAACAAAGTCCATTCATTGGGAAGAGGTGGGCAGGCTTTCATGAGTTTTTTTAAGCGTTTGGTGTTAATCCGCAAAATAAAGGGATAATTTCGCTATCTCAATATGTTTGAAGATTGTCGATTGAATATTGAAAATTAAAGGCTCGCTTCCAGTCAATCAATTATAAAAACCCACAACGAATCTTTCACGGAGAATCGCGGATTACTATCTAATCTAAAAGAGATTTTATAGAAGCTCACTACAGGGACCTATACTTTATTCGAGATTAAATTGACGGAGCGAAGCGACATCCACAAATCTTCAATTTACAATTCTGGCTCGTATAGGTTAAGTCCTCAACATTAATTTCAGATTCTGATTGCCGGTCCAACAGACGCTCATCATTAGTGTGCCCAAAAAATAAGATAAAGTTCCCAGGCGATAACGGCGAGAAAAACAAGGATCACACACGGAAAGAGGGAATGGGTATAAATTTTTATTTTGGTGAGAAAAACATTTTTAAAAATCAGTAGGATGAGCACCCCGATGCTGGTCAACACGTACTTGGCAACAATAAAGGTCGGCGTTCCGTATTCAAGAAAATATGCCATCACCGGATTTAGCTCCGTGGCACCCCTTTGGATGACGACCAATGTTAGCACCGCATCCAATATACTTAGTACCAGGATGGTTGTGATGGTAAAAAATAAATTTGGATGATAACGGTCGAAAATTATTGCTCTGCCACTATCATCCGCACGGCGAGAACTAACTCTGCGGCCGTTGAACAGCAAATACTTTAATCTCGATCTGTTGTCTGTTCTACGGTCGATTCCAAGGCGTTTTTCCTTGTAAGAGGATTCACAAGAACTGGAATTCGAATTGTTATCGCTTTTATTTTCTACTACCATTTTATTTTGACGATGTCGCTCTAATTATTAACACCAGCTTTGCCGAAATCATCCCATAAGCATCAAATTCATTGGCGGTTTCAGGGCAAAGTAACTTAGAAATTATAAAAAATTGTATCGGTAATAACAATAATATACTTTAAATCTTCACCGATTAGAAGCGCTGATTTATGGCATGAACAGGATGCATATTGACAATTTGGAGCGCTTTCGGTAGGCAGCTAAAACGACAACATTTTTACCCGATTATGGAATTTAATGAATGGGCTTATTCAGTGGCATAAAATATAATATGAAAGGATTGAGTTTGGGGTTGAAGACACCAAAACTGCTTTTGTTAGGAATCATACGGTTTTTGGTGGTGATCATCATCACGATTCTTTCTGCCGGTTTAATTCTGGTTTACCATCAAGAAATAATAAACCTCATGTGGACCAAACCAGCAAGCCATTGGATGATATGGTTGTGGTATCTGCTTTCCTGGCTGCTTTCGTTGGTGTTGGTCAGCTGCGCGATCGTGTTGTCCTACTTGGCTTCTCAAATTCTATTCAGTGTTTTCATCATGGATCTGATGTCTAGAATTACCGAGAAACATGTGACCGGCAGTATCCGGGAACCGAGTAAGATCCCCTGGTGGCAACAATTTTTATTTTTGATCAAACAGGAAATCCCCCGGGCAACCGTCCCCGTCCTCTTGTCGTTAGTGTTGATCGGACTCGGTTGGCTGACCCCCCTGGGTCCGATTGTAACGATCTTGTCTTCGATGGCGGCGGTCGTCTTTCTCGCCTGGGATAATACGGATCTGATCCCCGCCCGACGATTGACTCCTTTTAAAAAACGCTTCCGGTTGCTAACGAGCACCCTTCCATTTCACTTGGGTTTCGGCCTCCTTTTTTTGATTCCATTGCTCAATATTTTATTTCTCTCTTTTGCGCCAGTCGGCGCGACCCTTTATCATATTGATAAATATAGAACATAGGGGACAAGTCGGTGAAAATAAAAAGCTCGCTGAAACTCACAGAATTGAAATGGCTGAACATGTTCGAAGTCGCATATATTGATAATAGCGGTCACAAGCGATATTGGCAGATTGCCTCCCGTGCAAAAGATCCCAAATGTATTACCAAAAAATTTACATTACCCGATGCAGTGGTGATTATTCCTTTTCATACAGCCGAAAATAAAATTGTTGTCACTAAAGAATACAGAATACCGCTGGCGGATTTTGAATACGGTTTCCCGGCAGGTCTGATTGATGAAGGGGAAACCATTGAGCAAGCTTCCCGGCGTGAGCTTAAAGAGGAAACTGGCTTGGATGTTATCGAATTTACCAGGATGAGTCCGTCAATCTATTCCTCTGCCGGCATGAGTGATGAATCTGTGGTCATGGTGTATGTCGAATGCAGCGGTAAGCCGTCCAAGGCCGGAAATACAGGTTCAGAATTCATTGAAGTTGAACTCGTTTCCCCGTCCCGAGCATCCCGAATGTGTAAGAATTCAGCTCTAAAATTTGATGCCAAAGCCTGGTTGGTGCTCTCAGAATTTGCCAGACACGGTCATCTTTAAGTTGGAATTTCGATAATGCACGCACCGGCGTTGACTTATAACAGGTTATTCTTAACATATTACTGCTTATCTCCTGAATTTTCGAGAACAAAAGGAAATCCCCGATAATGGTGCAAGATGATTATTATCACGTTCTAGGCGTTGATAAAAACGCCACGGCAAAGCAGATCAAAGAGGCTTATCGGCAACTGGCATTTAAATTCCACCCGGATCGCAACAAAGATAACACCAGTGCCGTCGAAGAAATGAAAAAGGTCAATGAAGCGTATGCCGTTCTCTCAAATACGGCAAAAAAACGCGAATATGACACCCTGAAAAACCAATTCGGATCTTCGGCCCATACGCATTTTAGAAATAATTATTCCGAACAGGACATATTTAGCGGATCGGACATCAATCATATTTTCGAAGAAATGGCCAGAAATTTTGGATTGAGAGGCTCTAACGAGATCTTCAAAGAATTTTATGGTCGGGGATACCGTCAGTTCGAATTTAAGAAACCGGGATTTTCTGCCAAAGGGTATTTTTCCGCCCGACCGGTCAGGGGGACGGGTTATCAAAACCGGACAAATTCACCGTTTGGCAGCAATTTCGGAAAAATGTCACGGTTTTTGATGCAAAAACTAAGCGGCTTTCAATTCCCTGAAGATGGAAGCGATGTTCACGACCATCTTTATCTGGATCCACAGCAGGCCCTGTCTGGCGGACCTTATGCATACTATCTGCGTCATAAATCCAAAAAACTGGTGGTAAAAATCCCCCCCGGCATCCGTGACGGTCAGCAAATACGGCTGGCGGCTATGGGCCAGGACGGCAAGGCTGGCGGCCGACCTGGAAACCTGTTTTTAAAAGTTCATATTCGCAAACCGCTGTTTAAATCCATCAAAGATTATTTGTCAAAATGGAAGGCAAAATTATGAAAAAAATTGTATGCCATGGAGACAGCCTCACCGAGGGTTCCGATCTGGAAAATAATTATACCTGGCCGCAGCTAGTCGAAAACCGGATTCAGGTAACCGTCCTTAACCGTGGTATCGGCGGGGATACCAGCGCTGGACTGCTGAGCCGGTTTTACCCGGATGTGATACGATATCAGCCGGAAATGGTGGTGATTTTATGCGGAACCAACGATTTATGGTGGGATCTTGACACCAACTTGATCCTGGCCAATATATTCACCATGACCAGCCAGGCCCAGCATCGGAATATTGTCCCGATTGTAGGTCTGCCCCTGCCCCTGAATATGGAAAGCATCCGGCACCAAAATATGATGGCTCCTATCGCCGGGTGGGAAAAATGCCTGGATAAATTATCCGAACTTGTGGATGCATTGGCGCTGGCGGCCAAGGAAAGCGACATTGCCTGTCTTGATTTTTATCACCCCTTTTTAGACAAAAATGAAATTGTCCGGGGAAAATATTTTCTGGAAGACGGCCTTCACCCCAATAAACAAGGACATCGATTGATGGCCGAAATAACGGTGGAATTTCTGCGCCGTCTATTTTATTTTTCGTGATTTCGATTTGATTAGCAAAACACGATATATCAGGTCTTGACTTTCTACTCAGTCTATCATATATAGGTATTGAAATTTACAAACATAATTGAATTCCGTAGATTTGAAAATCCTGTCCTCGCGTCACCTTGGTACGACATTCCAAGCGAATTTGACCTGCAATAGCCTTTGTATCGCAGCTTCTAACTGATTACTCCTATTCGAAAACAGCGACTTCGATCAGCAACGTTCATCTATGTGCTTCGCTTTAAAAGAAAGGAGGCCTCATGAAAACAAAAAGCCGGTCGATTGAGCAGATCATCGAAGAACAAATGCAACGATGGCAGCTTATGAAGTCGAGAAAAGTGAAAGAAAAACAGGGTGTTTCCACCATCACCATTTCCCGCGAGCCGGGCAGCGGCGGCAGCGTCGTGGCAAAGAAATTAGCTGCAAAACTCGACTTTAAGGTATTTCATCAGGAAGTGCTGATCGCAATAGCCAAACGCGCGGATGTCAGCGATAAGCTACTCGCGACTCTGGATGAAAAAGGTCTAAACGTTCTGGAAGATTGCATAACTGCACTGGTATACGACCGGCATTTATGGCCGGATGAATATTTGAAACATCTCATGAAGGTAATCGGCGCCATCGGAAAGCACGGCAGCGCAATCATTGTCGGTAGAGGTGCTAATTTTGTGGTCCCGCCCCAAAACAGATTACGGCTGCGCATCGTCGCACCGCAGAATGTCAGGATAGCAAACGTGGCGCGCGCCTTCGATGTTAAGACAGAAGATGCCAGACGACATATTATTCGAACAGAATCGGATCGCAGGGCATTTATAAGAAAATACTTCAATGCGGATATTACGGATCCCAATAACTATGATATTGTCATCAATACCGGAGCACTTGAAATAGACAAAGCAGTGGAAGCTGTTATTGCAGCACTGGGCTGATAGAATGCGATCTTGAATAAAGCCTCCACCCACCTTTGCGCAGGAAGACCACCGATTTCACAATCAAATGAAGGCACACCCACTTGGATATGAGCTGTCTGAGTTTATCAACCCGGAACGTTGAACTGCTCAACCTATATTCTATTATCAGATCAATTGATGAAGCGATTGCACCAGATCGTCGAATTCCTCGCCAGCGAAACAATACTGCATATCTAAAAATTGGCTGCGCAGAGAACTCACTTTCTGCTTGACGTCGCTATCCTTGAGGATGACATCCGCGATATACTGAGCCAGTTGTTTAAAATCATCTTCTCTCATCCCAAAGCGGGTCATCTCCTGAACTCCGGTCCGCAGTGAGCCGGCAGCCGTAAACCCCTCCTCCTCCGGAGCTGCCTGGTAATTAAGGATAATATTATTATCTTCCAGGCGCCGCGCAATTTCAGGGCCCCTGGCATAGCCCACGTCAATGACGACCTGATGGGTTTCGGTATAAGACACCGCCGGGTCTCCAGCCACAGCCAAACCACAATCTTTTAGTGCCAGTGCAAATGCTTTGGCGTTGGCAATGACGTTTTTCTGATACTCATCTTTGAAATGATTCATTTCATAGGCAGCCATCAGCAATCCTACCATAGTAGCCAGATGATGATTGCTCATGGATCCTGGAAATGACCGGCGCTGAATAGCCTCCCAGAACTCATAACCGTGGTCGTCTTCGGTGTAGTTGACAGCGATGATACCGCGTTGGGTGCCATAATAGGTTTTGTGGGTCGAGCCGGTCACGATGTCTGCCCCCTCCTTGAAAGGATGCTGAAAATATGGCCCGATCAATCCCAAAACGTGGGCCATGTCGTACATCAGCATACAGTCCAGCCCAAGTTCATCGATAATTGCACGAATTTCAGCCACCGGTTCACGATGGATGATCATACTCTTGCCTAAAATGATCAGCTCGGGTCGGTGCTCTACGATCAATTCCCGGGTCTCGTTCATATCTATCTTGTACGGGTTGTCTGCCAGCACAGGAAAATTGACCACCGCAGGTTTTTCTCGTTTGGGATCACGCATCACAAAATCCCGCAAAGCCCCCATAGGTTGAGCGCTCAGGTGCCCTCCTTTGATGATGTGGTTGTTCATTATTTTTCGAATTCTACGCTGCTCGCTCTTACGATCGGCCCGATTCAGGTAATCTACCAATGCGCTGAAAACCGCAGAATTTGCCATCTGCCCCGATATCACTCGCGTTTCAACCTCGGTGCATTGCAGATACTTTTGCATTTCGCATGTGAGCAGATATTCGACTTCACAAATAAAATCTGTACCTTGGTAGTAAAAAACATCCGCTTCTTTAAATGCCTTCACCTGTTTGTGTTCAGCATAACGAGCCGCCGGATCCATGATGGATAGCAGTCGAGCCATGGCAGAGGCAGTCTGCTCCGATGGAATCAAATTGATACATTGCTCTTGCCGCCAGCGGGTATTGGAAGCCGCCTTTTCAATCAACCCACGAACATTGTCTGTCATTTGTTTGCTGGCACAGATCGTTTTTTTGGCCGCTCGCTGCTGATCATTTTTAATGGGCCAGCAATACGGTGGGGCCTCATTTCGTATAAAATACGGCACAATCACAGCTGCAACTGTTCTACCCCTGATGTCTATTTCGATCTCTTCTCCCTCGACCAGATCGCTGTCCATCATTGCCAGCCCGATAGCCCTCATATTTCGATCTTCGCCTTGAACGGATGACAGCCCGACACCTTCAGTTTGCCAATAGGGGACCATGGTTCCGCTGGTAACATATCCAACCTTTTTTTGGCCATGATATACGCCGGCCCCAGCTCGTGCAACACCCTTACCTATTAGTTCGATGGGCCGAATCAGGCGGGGAAGATCCTCTATCAGGGAATAATCCCTGTCAACGATCCGTTTAAAAGCCTCAAATTGTTTCATCAAAGGTTGCTTTCCGACAAAATCTTTTTTGAGCGGTGAAAAGCTTACTGCAAAACGGGCCAAATCGCAGGCAAATATCGGTATTTCTTTACCATCCGCCCCCAGACCCAATTCGTGGCCGTAAAGCGGCAATCCAGCCTCCAGCCTCAGTGTGTCACGAGCTCCCAAACCCACCGGCACCGCGTCCTTTTCCAGCAGCATATCCCATATCATTAACGCATCCTCGCGATCGGTGAAAAGCTCAAAACAAATTGGTTCACCGGTGTAGCCGGTGCGTGCAACAAATACACGACACCCGTTAATATAGAGGGTACTCAAATAATTTCTTAGAGGTTCCGGCAATCGTCCGGCATCCATGAGATCGGATAATATTTCTTTGGCTGAGGGCCCCTGCAGACTCAGCATGGTCATCTCCATGGTGCGATCTTCAATCATCACCTGGCCGAATTTATCCTTGAATGCCATTAAATGATCCCAATCCTTTTTACGGTTGGCGGCGTTGACGACCAGCAGGTATTCATCTTCTACGAAGCGGTATAAGTAAGCATCATCCAGGGCCCCACCGTTTTCATTAGGGATCATCGTATATTGACCTTCTTCGATTTCCAGGGCGGCGGCATTGTTGGTCAGCACATACTGGAGAAAATCAAGTGCATGGGGCCCGCCGACAATGAAACGGCCCATGTGAGAAACATCGAACAACCCCGCCTGCCTGCGGGTACTCAAATGTTCCTGCACAATGCCGGATTCATATTGCACCGGCATGTCCCACCCGCCAAATTCCACCATTTTGGCACCGAGATTGACATGCTTGTCGTAAAATACGGTTTTAAGGAGCTGCTTCATGGTTTTAAATCCTTTTTTGGAGTTAATCGGCAACCTCCAGCAAAGCCGGGGATATGGGGATGGCTCCTGGAAGGAGCCCAGACCACCTTACTGCTGGTGACCGCTGTTTTTAGTGGAATAATAATTAAAAGCGCAGGGGGTGTCAATTGGTTATCCGGCCGAGACATCATTTGCATCTTATCGATAGGTCTTTTCCGGGTTTTAGTCGACAATTTATTGTAAGAAAGATATGGGGGTATTGGAAAAAATAACATTGACACTTTGCTGGTAAACTATTAAAATTTATAAAAATACGATAATGTCGTTCGGATACGGCTGCAAGCCCGGCATGGAAATTCGAAGATTTATGAAGCTAAAATTTTTGGCTAATTCATTCTGGCGACAAGCAGTCAACGTGCCCGAATCACACAAAAATTAGCATTTCTGAAGCTGCCGAAAAACTAGCAGTTGATTCTATTGAAACATATCAAACATAAAGAATAGGAGGATTAATGAAATTATTTAATATTCTATTCATATCCGCACTTACTTTTTTTTGTATTTCTACCTTGAATGCTGAAATTTACACCTGGACTGATGACGAAGGGGTTAAGCATTTTAGCGATACCCCCCCTGAGAATGAAGAAAACTATAAAGTTCATAAGGTATCTAAAACATACAAGTACGATGAAGAAGCAGACAAGAAGCGCACCGAAGCAGACCAAAAAAAAATACGAAACCTCCTCAAAGAGGATGACGAAAACGATAAAAAGCAGCAGGAAAAGCGGCTGAAAGCTCAGGAAGCAGAAAAAAACCGACCACCCACCCAGGAAGAAAAGATTGCCGCCGAGAAGGATAAACTTGAAGAAAAAATCTCTTTTCTTGAAGGACAACCATTTGAGTACTTCGGAAATGAATTGAACAAGCACCGCTATGTCGAACATTACCGCAGCAGACTAAAAATGCTGCTGCAAAACCCCAATAAATATTTCAAAACGCCTGATACATGGCAAGGAAATATCAAAATTCCCGATTAGGATGATATTTTAACCAAGGTTGAACCGATCCGTTTGGGCGGTTGTACGGAGGTGGGCATGCCTATTGCCAACATGTTAAGTATCACGTTAAATCCTTTCCTATCGATGGTGATATGGATTGTTTTGCTACTCGCCGCTCTTTATTTCGCCCGCAAACCTTTTCATAGCATGGTGGGGTCCTTGGCCAAGATCTTCCATAATGCCATGCGGCTGATCGCGACATCAGTACTTTCAGTGGAAAGAAACCTGGTCCGACGCAACCGCGAGGTTTTAATGGTGGCCGGATTAGAGAAAGCCGAAAGACTGGTGGAAAGGGAATTTGATCGCATCAATTCGGCAGTTGTCAGGGACCTGGCCAGTTATCCACATCTCCAACGCCAGCTAATGGAATTTACCACCCGCCTGAATGAGGACTACAACGCCAGTGCAGATGTTCCACCGTCACTGCCAAACTGGCGGCCGATTATCGAATCGATTGCTGGAATTGAACATACTGGCGATTCTATGGTCGCCAATATGCTGGGGGAAATCAACCGTACCCTGAAGGAGCAGCATAAATCAACCATTGAGAATTACCGAAAGTCCCATGCTTCACGCTATGGAATTTTAAAGAAAATGCTGCCGGTTTGGCGTAAGGTGCACAAGACCCTCAACGAGGTCGGCAATTCAATCGGTAACCTGAACCGGCGGGCCAAGAGTATTGATCGTTATATGGATGAATATGAGCAAATTCGCTTACAGACGGATAAGGCAGCCAGGATGCTCTCGTCCTCTTCGCTGACGCAGTTTTTTAGCTCCGGTTTGTTTCTGCTGATTGCTGCCGGCGGGACCTTTATCAACTTCAATATGATTGCTTTGCCCATGTCGGAGATGATCGGTAACGCAAGCAACATAGGGCCTTATAAAACATCGGATATCACAGGGCTCGTTTTTATCTTGATTGAATTGACCATGGGACTGTTAATAATGGAATCACTGCAAGTCACGCATATTTTTCCCAACATCGGCAATCTGGACGATATAATGCGTCGACGGATCATGTGGATAGCTTTCTTGCTATTGGCGATCCTTGCTGGGCTCGGGTCAGCAATGACATTTGCGGAGGATCACTTTGGCTGGCATTTAGGGGCATTCGGTCAGCCGATGACAGATACTGAACAACCTGTCTCGGCAGGCATGCTACCCGCTGTTGGACAAATGATTATGGGATTCATCTTTCCCTTTGCTCTGGTTTTTGCAGCGATACCGCTGGAATCATTTGTATCGTCTTGCCGGACAGTTCTGGGAATCATCGCTGTTGGCGCACTCAGATTTATTGCCTTTGGGGTTCGCCTGGTTGGGAACATAGGATACTATGCCGGCAGATTCGTGATCAATCTCTATGATTTGCTTATTTTTCCAACGATCTGGCTGGAAGGGCTGCTGGCAAGCCCCAAAACGAACAAAAATGTCGGCGGCGCGCACCGACTATATGGCGGCAGGCGCATAGCCGAGGAAATGTTTGATAGAGAATAACGGTAAATTGTTAAACAATAAAGAATTTGTTGATCCACCCAACGGGAAACCAGCGCTTGCAATTCGAAATGTTCGTTTATTCATTGCCTTTCGCGTATGCTTCAACGCTCGATTCTACTATCCTGTTTTCACCATCCTGTTTTTAGATTTCGGCCTGACCCTTGAACAATTTGCTCTGCTCAATGCTGCTTGGGCGGCATCCATCGTTCTGCTGGAAGTCCCCTCAGGTGCGCTGGCAGATACCATAGGCCGTCGTAATCTCCTGGTTGCGACCGGAATACTGATGGTGATTGAAATCGCTCTGTTATGCTTTGTTCCTCTGGGTAACGCTGATTTTCTCTTTGCCATATTTCTGGTCAACCGGGTTTTGAGCGGAGCGGCCGAAGCGGCAGCCAGTGGAGCTGATGAGGCCATCGCATACGATACACTGAAAAAAGAAGGTGATGTTCGTGATTGGCCCCGGGTCCTCGAGAAGCAAATGCGAATTCAATCGATAGCCTACATCGTTGCTATGAGTCTTGGCGCGGCCGCTTATGATCCGTCGCTGATGCAACGATTGGCGAATACCCTCGGAATGAATATACAGCTGACCCAGGACATCACCCTGCGATTTCCGCTGTATCTTACCTTCTTAATGGCCATCATGACACTGCTGACCACGTTGAAACTTCAAGAAGAACGACCAGCATTCGAACCCGAATGCAGCTCAACAGAGGATTGCGGAAAATCGATATTCCAGGCCTTCAAATTAACCCTTCAGGCCGGTGGCTGGATATTGAAAACACCCTTTGC
>JASFFJ010000115.1:0-14092 GCA_050124355.1 Desulfobacterales bacterium
TCTGGTGATTACCGCCACCCGCGGCCGCTCCGGACTCAAGCGTATCATCCTTGGCTCGGTCACCGAGCGTCTGATGCGCACCCTCAGCTGTCCCTTGCTGGTAGTGAACAGTCCGGAGCACAAGTTCGTCAGTGTCGCAGACCAGGCCGTCAAGATTAAAAAAATCCTGGTGGGATGCGATTTTTCACCAGATTCCGGCCAGGCATTCAAACACGCGCTGAGTCTGGCGCAGGAATTTCAAGCCGAATTGCATCTGGCCCATGTGATTGAGCCTCCCACACAACCGGAGTTGAAGCAGGAGGAGTCACCGGTTTCAGAAGAGATCCAGCAAGATTATCGAGATCTTCTCTCCCGAAAGCTAAGAGAAATGGTCCCTGTAGAAGCCCGCTACTGGTGCACCCCGCACACGAGCATCCTGGAAGGCCAACCTTACGAAGAGATCGTCAGATATGCCGAGTCAACAGACATCGACATGATTGTGTTAGGGGTAAGGGGACAGGGATTGGTCAAAACACTGTTTCTGGGATCAACTACGGATCGTGTGGTTCGCAGGTCCCCGTGCCCGGTTCTCTCAGTGAGTTTGAATGTGCAGAGCGAGTAGCCATTGATCAAAACTTTTTACATGGGAATGGTCACCCACCAATTTGCCGTCGGCAACCCTCATAATGCGCTTTGCGTAGGCGGCACATTCCGGGCTGTGTGTTACCATAACGACGGTCATCCCCGTTTGGTTAAGCTTTTTGATCAATTCCATTATTTCCCGGCTCGTTTTGGTGTCAAGATTACCGGTGGGTTCATCGGCCAGTAAAATCGGGGGCTCGTTCACAATGGACCGGGCAATCGCAACACGCTCCTTTTCACCGCCTGAAATCTGATTCGGAAGGCGGTGGGCTTTGTCCAGCAGCCCGACCTGGCTCAAAGCTACTTGCGCCCTTTCGAGCTTATGATTTTTGCCCGCTTTCACGACAGCCAACGGCAACATGGTATTTTCGATAACCGTCAGATAGGAGACGAGATGAAAGCTCTGGAAAATAAACCCCAGAAACTCTCTGCGAAAATCAGCCCGTTGCTCCTGGCTTAGACTGTAGATATCGATATCATCGACGATGAATCTGCCGAATGTCGGGGCATTCATGGCACCCATCATACCCAGCAGGGTGGATTTGCCGGAACCGGATTCGCCCATGATTCCAATGAATGCTCCCTCCTCGATTTGAAAACCGATGTCATCGACCGCGATCACAGTCGCATCGCCGTTGCCGTATGTTTTGGTCAAACCTTCAGCTACGATATAACTCATTGTACACCTCATTAGGATGGGTTTCGGATTTTTCACTCACCCCTGACCCCTATGAACCGGAAATGACAAATTACAAGCACCAAATTGCAAATAAATTCCAAATGACAATATCCAAATCCCAAATAATATCAAAAGCCAAGTATTTGGAGTTTTGAATTTTAGTCATTGTTATTTGTTTGATATTTGTGAATTGTTATTTGAAATTTTTAAATGCTGAAACCTGAGTATCGACATTTTAGGTTCCTTCCAACATATGTTTAGATCATTCCCGCATAGAGCCTAAAGCGCCCGCAGGGCGTCGTTCGGATCCAGTCGGGTAGCCATAAACGCGGGATAAGCACTTGAGATCAACCCTACCGCCAGCGCAATCATTAAAGCGCTTGCAACTAGCTCAAAACTAAAGGGAACATTTCCGGAATGACTCTCACTAAACAGGGCAAGGGCCGCTTTGGTGGCTCCGAACCCCAGAAAGTAGCCGGTGATGCCCGCCAGTCCCGACAGGATGGCAGCTTCCATAAAAACAATTTTCATAATATGACGCTTGCGAAAGCCAATGGCTCGGAAGATGCCGATCTCATCGGTGCGTTCTCTGACGCTGCCCATCATCGTTACCAGCACAACCATGCTGCCGATAAACAGAATAACGCCCGATATGCCATAGGAAAATTTTTTAAACTGCGCCAAGGTTTCCATGCGTCCCTTGACGACCTGTTGGATGGCCATCACCTTGGCACCGGGAAGTGCATCGGATAGTTGCTTGACCATGTCCTCGATGGGGCAATCTTTGCAAAGGGCTGCCACTTCCGCCATGGAAACACGCCCGCTTTTACCGAAAATCGTTTGAGCGGTATCAAGGCGGGTAAATATCAGTTGATCGTCCTGGGAGCCCGTGGTTTTAAGGATGCCGGAGACCACCAGATCTTTGTTGTTTACTTTCAACCTGTTTCCGATCTCCATCTTGAGAATCCGCGCGGCTTCGGCGCCCAAAATAACCGCATCTTCGCCGGGCAGAACCCCTTCAACCTTCCACCATGGTTTTAAAATTCCAACTGACTGGAAATTAACACCGGCCATGAGCACTCGATGTGAGCCCACACGGGCGACCCCCAGGACAAGCGGCCCTAAGGCAGCGATATTTTTTGAATTTTTTATGTTTGAAACCTGTTCCAGGTCTTTTTCATGGATTTCTGCCATCTCAAATGATACACCGCCAAGAGAAAGACCACCGTAGGTTAGATTAAGATTCTCGGTTTTGGGAATAATCAGGATGTTGGCGCCGTATTTTTCAAGCTTGTGATTGATGTCATTGGTCATGGCTTCGACATAACTGATGATCCCGATAACCGTGGATACACCCAGGACGATCCCGGCAAGTACGAACGCCGCCTTTCCCTTGCGTCGCAGCAAATTTCTTAGAACAATCATTTTTAGGGTCATTTTGAGCTATACCTTTCCTTCAAAATCAAAATATTGTCTGCCATCAAGGATATCCTTTACTTTGATAACCAATGTATCATTTTCCACTTTCCGGTTTAGAGGTGCCGGATTGCAGCCGCCTTTGACCTCGTTTACCAGAACGGAGGCAAACTTGCGGCCGCAATTGCGGCAAACCATGTGATCGCCTTCTTGGTAATAGCCCTTGCCGGCCGGCCAACAAACATCGCAGGCATCAAATGCGGTCCGGATGATTCCATCCGAGCTTTTCAGAATGAAATAGCGGATGGTATGCTTGCCGTCGACATGCTCAAAATGACGAGCTTTGCCGTCCTCAAACAGACTGGCGGGAAACGAGACCAAAGTACTTCCGGCTGCCGTCGGGGCGGAGGCGATTGCTGATGAATTGCCGTCACTTTGGTTCATATAGATAAAGGCCGCCGCAGCGACAATGACTATCACAATAATGATACCGCCAAATAAGGACATGCGGCTTTTTTTCGCGGTTCCAAGAACGGCATTTTTTTTGGCTGCAATTTTATCCTGATTACGTTTATTTCTTTGGTTAGACATCGCACTAATTCCTTTATGTTGGTAAACGTTAAGCTGCAAGACCGCTTCATCTAACAGAGACACAGATACTTATGCCGGTGGTCATCATCAAATTATAGAGCTATTTGAATACCGGTATGCTGATCTCCCGTGTGGTCCGGGCAATAGAACCAGCGGGCCGAGGCAGATACTGTAAAATGGGTTTCAAATCGCTGGGACAGGACTGACGAGCGTCAGCCGCTCGGTGAGTATCAAATGATAAACGACGAGTTTTGGAGGTAAATGGGTGCGGATGGACAATTCATACATACAGATTGATAATAATAACCGGCTCTTGACGAATGCCGGTCGATCAGAAAATCGGTATTCGCGCCTATCAGAACAAGCGTATTGGGCTGGTTGGCGTCAGGGCAGAATAGAATAAAATTTGGCAGCTGGGTGGATGGCCCGGTTTCTATATCACAAGGAATCACGGGATTCCTGTTACAGAAACCGGTCGATAGATTTACCCGCATTTCTTTGGAATGATGCATGTTCATCGTGCTGCGGTGACAACAGCAATTTTCACCGCATCCCAGCTCTGCGATGGCACCTGCAACAAATAAACTCATTCCCAAAATCAGGGTCAAGGCCAAGCATGTGGTTTTCAATCTAAACAATCCGATTCCAATGCCACTCTTATTCATAGTGTTTTAGTATACATAATATCAAATTGGCGTGTCAATAGAAATAAGCAAAAATTTTTACATTATCCCCGGGGACCCCGAGGGCTCTTTACAAGATTGCGGATCGTATATATAATTACCGAAAATTGAACATCGAACTGAAAGGATTGAAAATGAGCTACGATTTCAATGCGGATGATGTCCTGGCAATGGCTGAACAAATGGAAATAAACGGCGGCAAATTTTATCGGTTGGCCGCGGACAGTACCATCGATGCCACCAACAAGGAGTTCCTACTGGAACTTGCGGCAATGGAAGATGAACATGAAAAAATCTTCAAAACCATGCGGGCGGAATTATCTGAAAAGGAAAAAGAATCCACCGTTTTTGATCCCAATGGTGAAGCCGGGATGTACCTACGCGCACTTGCAGACACCCGTGTCTTTTTCGAAAAAGAGATTGATGTGACATCCATGAAAGCCATTCTCACATCCGCCATTACGGCTGAGAAAGACTCCATCGTGTTTTATCTGGGTATGAAAGAAGCCGTCGCAGACGGCCTCGGGAAGGGCCGCATAGATCATATTATCAAGGAGGAAATGGGTCACATCAAGCTGCTGAGTGGCAAATTGACGGCATACGGATCATAATGCTATGCCGCAAAAAATTCCATTATTCCTGTGTCGGGACCAAAACGAAGTTCTCAAAAAAAACTTAACTTTTCATCGGGTATTAGAACTTCCGATATAATCAATATTCCTTGTCTCTTTTGTATTCGGCCAAGTCTTCCAGACCGTGGCGATCGAGCAAGGTTATTTTTTTGCCTTCGACGCTGATTAAATTTTTGCCGGAAAGCTTAGCAAACATTCGGGACAAGGTTTCCGGAATGGTACCCAGAGTGCTGGCAAGCTGACCCTTGGAAATTTTTAAGACGACCAGGTTTCCCTGGTTTTGTTCGTCTGCATGGCGCAGAAGATAAGACGCCAGTCTGGCCGGCATTTCTTTAAGAGAAAGATTTTCAATTTGATCGGCAAACCGACGAAGCTTTTTAGACATCACTGCCAACATGTTCAGGGCCAGCGAGGGATTGGCCGAGATTAAATTTACAATAGAAACTCTGAGGAAGAACAACACGCGGGTTTTTTCTATGGCCTGGGCACTGGCCGGAAACTTCTGACCTGCAAAAACCGGTGCTTCTCCGAATGGATTGCCGGGGCCGAAAATATGTAGAATCTGCTCTTTGCCTTCTGTGCTAACTTTAAATACCTTTACGCGGCCTTCAACAATGACATAAAAGCCGTTGCCCTCGTCTCCCTCCGAAAAAATAATTTCCCCCTTGTTGAATTCTTTCTCAAGAGCGATTTTTCTGATGGCGACCATCTGATCTTCAGGAAGGCCGTTAAAGAGTGGTATGGTCGAAATGATATTTAGAATTTTATCCATAATGCTTTCTTTTTATTTAATTTTTGATTTAAGTCAAGGTAATAAATAATTCGATCCGATAGACTTGCATAAAAAAAACCGGGAATCGATAAGTTTGAGGATTTAAACGAAAGGATAACTCCCATGAAATGCCCAGGGCAAGACACCCAGTATTGGCAGGCCGGTGCAATTTTTGATGTAAAGTGCCCGAAATGCGATCACTCCGTGGAATTTTTCAAGGACGATACATCCCGCAAATGCGACAGTTGCGGCCACCGGTTTATCAATCCGAATATGGATTTTGGCTGTGCATCGTATTGCCAGTATGCCGAGCAATGCATTGGTGATTTGCCGCCTGAACTTCTGGCACAAAAGGAAGATTTGCTGAAAGATCGTGTGGCCATCGAAATGAAGCGCTATTTTAAAAGCGATTTTAAAAGAATCGGTCACGCCACCCGCGTGGCACGGTATGCGGAGCGGATCGGAAAAATTGAGGGCGGTAATCTGGCTGTGATTTTGTCAGCGTCCTATCTGCACGATATCGGAATTGTTGAAGCCGAAAAAAAACACCAGAGTACGGCCGCAAAATATCAGGAATTGGAGGGACCGCCCATTGCCGCCTCGATATTAATTAAATTGGGAGCCAAAGAGGCCCTTGTCGAGGAAGTTTGTGATATCGTTGGGCATCACCATCACCCGGGATCCGATGAAACCATTAATTTTAAAGTCGTATATGATGCTGACCTTATCGAAAACATTGACGAAAAACAGAAAGAAAATCCGCTATCACCCGAACAGCTGGCCGAGAGGATTCAAACATCATTTCTGACAGTCGGCGGCAGCAAGATTGCCAAAGAAGTTCTGCTGGTTTAACTCTCTTCATAAACCACCGTCTCTGACGGTGAAAATTGAAAAGGTTCTACCGTTACCGGGTGGTTGCGGCTAACTGATCTAAAGTTGAACAATGCCGGTGGCTTATGAAGGGAGTTAATCAAATGAATTGTAAAATAGGGAGAAACTATGAAAGTTCTGCGAAAAATCATAAAGGTTGATGACGAGTTATGCGATGGCTGCGGCAATTGCATTCCCTCCTGCGCTGAGGGCGCATTGGAAATTGTAGATGGTAAAGCCCGGGTGATTGCCGATTTTTATTGTGATGGTTTGGGTGCCTGCCTCGGTGAATGCCCCACCGGCGCTCTGAGTATCGTTGAACGCGAAGCCGATGAATTCGACGAAGAAGCCGTGGAAGAACATCTTGCAAAAAAATCAGTCGAGAAGCCCCGGGCGTTGCCCACGGTTTCAGGAGGATGTCCGTCTGCAAAACTGCAAACATTTGCACCGAATGAAGCAGCAAGAGCATTTAGCAATGCGAAGCCTGCTGCATTTGAGCAATCCGAGTCAGAACTTTCTCACTGGCCGGTGCAGATCATGCTGGTGCCGCCGTCGGCTCCGTTTTTAAAAAATGCGGATCTATTGGTCGTAGCGGACTGTGTCCCGGTAACTTACCCAGATTTTCACAGAGATTTTCTGAAAGGTAAGGCCGTCATGATGGGCTGTCCGAAATTTGATGATGCGCAGCATTATATAGAAAAATTTGCAGAGATTTGCAAAGTATCCGGCATTAAAAGCATCACCAACGTGGTCATGGAAGTTCCATGCTGCTCGGCGCTGCCCATGATTGTAAAAAAAGGTATGCAGCTTTCCGGTGCCACGATACCCATGGTGGAGGTCGTCATCAGCACGCGGGGTATAGTCCTGGAGCGTCGTACGGTTCAGGCTGCGTAAATAAAATATAAGGCGCAGGGCTCAAGGCCAAAGGCAAACGGCTCAAGGCTCTGGGAGTAAGGTAGACAATGATTTAATCCTTTCTCGCCTTGCACCTTGCACCCCGTGCCGTAAGCCTTGGCTTGCAACCCCCCATCGTATCCCAATTTCCGCCTTCCCCATTCCGCATTCCGAAATCCGTCCTCTGTCTTCCGTCCTATGAGACATAATTGTGCCAATAATTAACCTGAGACTGTATTGCAATGGCTTTTTTATTATGATATTCAAAGATTACCAAATCCAGCGTTGAATTTTACGTTAGATTGCTGGATTTGCATGTATCGTGTTTTAAATGGTTGATATCCATTTCGCCGTGTTTTAGATAGGGGAATCGGGCCGTAACATTCCAAATTTAGCCAACTACAAGCATACCTCTATCATGAGGTCACTTCTGGCACAAATTTTGAAGGCAGGTGACATACATCGATTCCAATACGACAATTACGACCCTGCCATCATGGCTCGGAACTGACACCCATCGGAGAGTGAAAACGCGTGAAACCTTGCAACCTGCACATTGTGAAAACGTTAGAACTCGTTGAAGATATGATCAACCTGGCGGATCACGGGGACACCGATCGGGAAGACAACGGATGTGGTATCCTTTACGGCATCCTACGGGATTCTGCTTACAAACTAAAAAAATTGGCTGAAGCAGAGAAAGAAAATCATATCAAAAAAGGCTGGTGGCCGGTGGATGAAATGAACGAAGATGAAATGAATAAAGATGGAATGAATATTGAAGAATGAATTAGGTCATGTTATTTACCAAAGAGTGCACTAAACTACTTAGCTCATTTTGAGTTGCTGGGTGAAAACTGGTACAAAGAGACAAAAAACCTGTTTGATTAAAATGAAAGGAGAAAGCAGATGGCGAAAAACTTGGAAATTTACAAATGTGAGGCTTGTGGCAATATTGTTGAGGTCGTTCACGGCGGTGGTGGCGAGCTCGTCTGTTGCGGAGAAGCCATGCAGTTAATGGTCGAAAATACCGTGGATGCGGCCAAAGAAAAACACGTTCCCGTGATGGAAAAAGTAGAAGGCGGTGTAAAGGTAAAAGTTGGTGAAGTCGCACATCCGATGGAGGAAAAACACTATATCGAATGGGTTGAAATTATTGCAGACGGCAGAGCGGACCGACAATTTTTTTGCATTGGAGAAGCACCCGAAGCGATTTTCAAAACGGATGCACAAAATGTAACCGCCCGTGGATATTGTAACCTTCACGGCCTTTGGAAAGGATAAGTACCATGTTGTCAGAAAAAATGCAGGATGCAATCAACGGTCAGCTAAATGCGGAACTTTACTCTTCCTACCTTTATCTTTCGATGAACGCCTATTTTAAATCCATTAATCTTGATGGCTTCGCCAACTGGATGTACTATCAGGCACAGGAAGAATTGACCCATGCCATGAAGTTTTATGACTTCGTCAATCAGCGGGGCGGAAGAGTTAACCTGCTGCAAATCGAAGCGCCGCCGACCCAGTGGAATTCTCCCCAGGCAGTCTTTGAGGCGACCCTCGAACACGAGCAGAAAGTCACCGGCCTGATTAATGATCTCGTGGAACTGGCCCTTGCCGAGCATGATCATGCCACCAATATCTTTCTTCAGTGGTTTGTATCGGAGCAAGTGGAAGAAGAAGAGAGCGTCACCGGTGTGCTGGAGCAGCTCAAACTGATGGGTGATGCCAAGGGCGGTCTTTTCATGATCGACCGAGAACTGGCCAAAAGAAGCCTGGGAGACACGTCCGAAGCGTCGGAATAAAAAACAGGATTTAGCAGTTAAGTGGCCAAAAGCTGGAAATTGGTCAGGAGCGGCATGCTGATGTGCCAAAACGTGACCGCCCCGGTCTTCCGTTGAACCATTGAAATAGATGTCGTTTCAAATCCTTTTATTATCTTACGGCATCTGTTCTTTTACTTCTTTATCTTAAAGGAGGTGATTAAATGCCAAGCTGGAAATGCTCAAATTGCGGGTACACCCTCGAAGCTGATGCGCACCCTGATGAGTGTCCATCGTGCAAAGAAAAATGTGAATTTCTCGATAATACCTGCTATACCCCGGATTGTGCCTATGAAGGTACCGATAACAGAATCGGTAAGCCAAAAGTCTGATATTGACGTCAGACATATATTGATTGACCGAATAAATTTTTGGATAATGACTGAGCAACAGCGTGGGAGAAAAAAATATGGCCAAAGCGCTAATTGTTTATGCTACCAGAACCGGTGAGACTCAGAACATCGGCGAACTCATTGCAGAAGGAGTTCGCTTTTCCGGTCATGAAGCGGATGTTGTCAGTGTTAAGGAAATTAAAAACGAAAGCGACCTGGACGGCTATGACGGGTATGTTTTCGGATCATCGACCTATCATGGGGAAATGCTGCAAGGCATGAAAACCTTTCTGTTTCTGGCTGAAAAGGCAAATCTCGAGGGCAAGGTCGGTGGGGCATTCGGATCCTTTGGCTGGAGCGGTGAGGCCAACGACCGCATTTTCGATACCATGAAGCATATCTTGAAAATGAACATGATAGGAGATACATTGCGATTAAAGTCAAGTTCCCTCGGGGGCGGACAACAAATGGCCCAGGATTACGGACGGGAAATCGCGAAAAAATTTAATGGATAAAAAGAGGAGGGTATTATGGCTGATAATGTTTCAACGCCTCAACATTGTCCCGGGTATGCAAATTTTAAAAATCTCAAGGTCGTCACGTGCAAATGTACCAATTGCGGTGAAGAGAAAGAGATATTTTCGGACGAATTTGACCGGGAGCACATCTGCAGCGGGTGCGGTGAACCGATTGACTTTACCACCTGCACCGTTGAGGGTGAGGGCAAAAGTATCTCGCCGCGCTAGTATTCCGACCTGGACGTGCAGCCGAATTGGTTGAAATTGCGGTTGCCTTTATTTTGCTAGAAATAACCGCTTAGACAAAAGCAGGGTATAACGGTGATTGAATATTGACCGTTGTACACGATGGCCAAATGGACTGGAGTTTATGAGAGTATTACTTAGGGTGGTGTTGATACCGATTGCGGCAATCGCCATCGCTTCATCGGTCGCGTTTTCTACGGACGAACAAGATAAAGGGGCTGAGAACATTGAGATGGCGGGCGGTAAGCGGGGCAACGTTCCGTTTCCCCATCATCAGCACCAGGAAAGACTCGTTGACTGTCAGACATGTCACTCCGTATTTCCACAAAAAGCGGGAAGCATCGAAGAACTTAAGGCGCAGGGCAAGTTAAAAAAGAAATACGTTATGAACAAACTGTGCACCAAGTGCCACAAAGAGACAAAGAAAGCCGGCAAGAAGACCGGCCCCACGACGTGTGCAAAATGCCATATCAAGGACAAGTCTTAAGTTAGTCACTATCACTTTAAATTTTAGCTCATTTCTTGATTAATATTACAACCTAATGAAATTATAATACAATATCTTTCTTTGGTAGCGTCACAAAGTAGAGATAAAACTCAGAGGATAACCATGTTGGTTCTCGGTCTACAAGGCAGTCCCAGAAAGAAAGGTAATTCGAATTTTCTGCTGGATATGTTTATGAAAACGGCGGAAGATGTGGGTGCACGCACCCACACTGTCGATGTTACCCGTAAAAATATCATTCCCTGCAAGGAATACGTCGTTTGTGAAAAAAAAGGATATTGTCCGATCGAGGATGACGTCAGAGATGAGATATATCCATTGTTGCGACAAGCGGAGGTCGTGGTCCTTGCCACCCCCATATTTTTCTATAACATGACGGCCCAGCTGAAGGCCGTTGTTGATCGGTGTCAAACGTTTTGGGCAAGAAAATACTTGCTCAAACTAAAAGATCCCGGAGCAGATTTGCGACGCGGGTTTCTGCTTTCGGTAGCGGCAACCAGGGGAAAGAATTTGTTTGAAGGTCTTAACCTGACAGCCCAATATTTTTTCGATGCCATTGGCGCCAAATTTGAAGGCAGCCTGACATATCGGGGAATTGAAGGCCCCAAGGATATGGCCGGGCACCCATCTGTTCAGGACGATGTTGCAAAATCGGTGCAGGGCATTTTGCAGCCGTTTGGCAACCGGAAAAAGGTGCTGTTTGCCTGTCGCGAGAATGCTTGTCGCAGCCAAATGGCCAGTGCCTTTGCTCAGTCCCGGGCCGGCGATAAACTGGAAGTTCTCAATGCCGGAAGCGAACCTGCCGGACAAATCCAGCCGGACATGGTGACGGTCATGCATGAAAAGGGTATCGACATGGGATTTCGGATGCCGCAGAAGTTAGATGATGTAATTTCACAGGATACGCCTGAAGTAATCGTTACCATGGGTTGTGCCGAACAGTGCCCACCGGTACCGGGTGCGCGAAAATTGGATTGGGACCTGCCGGATCCTGCCGGTAAGCCGATCGAATTTATGCGGGACGTTCGCGATGAAATAGAGAAAAGAGTCCAAAACCTAATCAGTGAGATTAGCTGAAAAGATATCCTGCGGATTGCCGGACCAGGATCCCTAAAATAGACAGAAATTAACTTGCATTCCGCGGCTAATTTGTTATTAAGGAGTGCGCACGACCACCGAATAAATTGATCAACTATCGCTATTCAGGCCGAGCAGGCAAAACAATCAACTCATAAGGAGGAAAAGGATGGACAGATACGTATGCGAGATTTGCGGGTATGTGTACGATCCGGAACAAGGCGATCCGGATAATGGTGTGGCAGCTGGTACCAAGTGGGAAGATGTGCCTGATGACTGGGAGTGCCCTGTGTGCGGCGCAGGCAAGGATGCCTTCGAAAAAGAGTAGTCGCAACTCCAACTCCGGTGCAAAATTTAAATAGTTGTTTCGTTTGATGCCCTTTTCCAACAGAAAGACATGTTTCTGGCAAAAAGGGCATCAACTATTTTGGGGCCATAAAATATGATTCTGGGTTGTATGGAATGAGTCCATCTCTCCTATTGAAAATGAGCTTCCGGCAGGTGATGTTTCTCATCGGCTTATCGCTATCGGACGAAGCTTCGTTCATCGATGGCCGGCAAGTTAAAGGTGAGCAAATTCAAAGGATATGCCGTTGTTTGCGAAATCTTGCCTTAAAATGAATCATGTTTATATTAGATCCCTTGGAAACTGGTTTATGCGATCACCATCGATTTTTTGTATTATAAATTCATCGTGAAAACCATCTATGAACCTTAACCAAAAAATACAAACCGGGGATTGAAAATGGAACCGATTCAGCTTGTTGACGGCGTGTATGATGTCGGCGTAATAGACTGGAATGTCAGAGACTTTCACGGTTATTCCACCGATCTTGGAACGACCTACAATTCTTTTTTAATCGTGGACGAAAAAACCGTCCTTATCGACACGGTCAGAAAAGAATTTTCTGATCAACTGATAGACAATATCGCCGCCGTTATTGATCCTAAAAAAATCGATTACGTGATCAGCAATCATACCGAACTGGACCACTCCGGGGGTCTGGCCCGGGTTATGCATAAAATAGGCCAAGACAAACCTATATATGCTTCAAAAATGGGTCATAAGAACCTTCCCAAGCATTTCCGGCAAAATCTCAATATTCAGCCCGTCACCAACGGTCAGGTGCTGAGCCTTGGTAAGCGGTCGCTGACTTTTCTTGAAACCCGTATGATTCATTGGCCTGATAGTATGTTTACCTATCTAAACGAGGACAAGATTTTATTCTCCAGTGATGGATTCGGTCAGCATTACGCCGGACCCGAAAAATTTGATGATGAAGTTGGCGATAAAATTATGGTTCATGCCAAAAAATATTTTGCCAATATTCTGCTGCTGTACGCTACTCATATTCAAAAATTGTTGGACAATGTCTTGGGACTCGGGCTGGAGTTCAACATGATATGCCCGGATCATGGTATCATCTGGCGCAAGGATCCTCATAAAATCGTAGATGCCTATGTTCGCTGGTGTCGACAGGAACCTAAGAAAAAGGCCGTGGTGGTATATGATACCATGTGGCATAGCACCGAAAAGATGGCCGATGCGATAGTGGCCGGAATAAATAAAGAAGGGGTCCCTGCCAAGCCGCTCAATTTGAGAAAAACTCACCGAAGCGAGATAATGGTGGATATTTTTGATGCCGGGGCCGTCGTGCTCGGATCGCCGACCTTGAACAATCAATTGTACCCAACCTTAGCGGATTTTCTCACCTATTTGAAAGGTCTTAAGCCCTTAAATAAAATCGGAGCGGCGTTTGGATCCTATGGTTGGAGCGGAGAGGCCGTTAAAATGATCAACAAAGAGCTTGAGGCCATGAAATTTGATATCATCGATCCAGGTCTGAGAGTTCAGTATATACCGGACAAGAAAGCATTGCAAACCTGCTATGAGCTGGGTCGCAAAGTTGGAAAGGCGGTATTGGCTTGAAAATTCCGGTGGTTGATCTCAGTTCGTGTATTCAATGCGGTATTTGCCAGGATCTGTGTCCGCAAGTATTCAGGATCAAAGATGCCGGCTATGTAGAAATCGCTGAATTGGTCGATTATCCGGAGCTCGAAGTAAACGATTGTATAAAATGCTGCCCGACAGACTGCATCTACTGGGAAACAGAGTAAGGCGCCAGTGGGGTCGAACATGTGCCGGAAATCATATGTTCTACCTTAACGTTACTTTTGACAATTGATTCCATTATTACTTCACATAAATTGTCCGAGAGGCTGTCATGAAAAAGTTCGCTCTTTTTGTATTTAACGGCGATCCCATGTGTTTCATACATGTTTTGTTGAATGCGCTTGATATGACTGAAAAAGGCTATGAAGCCAAAATTGTCATTGAAGGTGCCGCCACTAAATTAATACCGGAGTTGGAAAAAAAGGGAAATCCATTGCATCAACTCTGGCAAAGGACCAAAGCCAAAGGCTTGGTAGAAG
>JASFFJ010000116.1:0-14052 GCA_050124355.1 Desulfobacterales bacterium
CTATCGGCCGTTGCACTGGTTGCATTGTCCCAAACGGCGGACGCCCTGACGGCCGCCATGCGCTATCTTCTGGTCAGTCTCACGGGTTCCTTGAGTTATCTGATGGGAGTTGCCCTTCTTTATGCTGCCAATGGTACCCTTAGCATAAAAATGCTGGCAACCGCCGGACCGGCGTCACCATCCCTGTCGACCGCCTTCGCGCTGATGGCGGCCGGCCTGATCATGAAAAGCGCCCTTTTCCCGATGCATTTCTGGCTGCCGCCGGCGCACGCCAATGCGCCGGCACCGGTCAGTGCCGCACTCTCTGCCCTGGTTGTCAAAGCTTCCTTTTACATCCTACTCCGATTGTGGGTGATGATTTTCGGACCATTCATCAACCCGGCAACCGCTCAGCTGGTGGGGATGCTGGGCGCCTTCGCCGTTATCTGGGGATCGGTGCAAGCCCTGTTGGCCAAGCGACTTAAACTGCTGGTGGCCTATTCGACGGTGGCCCAGATCGGCTACCTTTTCCTGATTTTTCCCTTGAGTTCGATCCCCCAGACGGCTCATGCCGCCTGGCAGGGAGGTCTATATTTTGTATTCAGTCATGCCTGCGCCAAAGCAGCCGTTTTTTTAGCAGCCGGCTCTGTTATTTACGCCTTCGGCCATGACCGCATCAGTGAGCTTCACGGGATTGTCCGTCGCATGCCGGTCTCCATGTTTGCCTTCGCCCTGGCGGGCGTCAGCCTGATCGGTCTGCCGCCAAGTGGCGGCTTCATTGCCAAATGGCTCTATCTCAATGCCGCCCTGACCAGCGGCCAGTGGTGGTGGGCTGGACTCATTATCCTCGGGGGCTTGCTGGCAACCGCCTATATATTTCGATTTTTTTCGCGCGCTTTCAGTTACGTACCGGAGATCGCCGAGGGGCGCCCGGTGCCTAAAATCATGGAGTGGACGGCCTTTGGCCTGGCCATAGGCGCAATGATTTTAGGCCTGACAGCGCCGGCGGTAACCCAGCTGCTCAACGCGGGCAACCCTTTCTAGTTGCAGGAGTTAAAGTGACGTTCGACAACTGGCTACCATTGCTGACCCTGTTGACATCCCTGCTGCCGGGGATCGTCATTTTTGTTTTGCCCGAAAATCGGCTCCGGTTGCGTACGACCCTGAACCTGGGGGGGTCCGGCCTGAAACTGGTACTTATCGGTGTCATGATCTGGGGGATACACCACGAACATGTCTATGAAACCCGTCTGCCCATCCTGCCGAATATCGACCTGGTACTCACCGCCGATGCCATGTCGGTAATGATGACCGCGCTTTCCGGTGTGCTCTGGTTTCTGACAACCCTGTATGCCATCGCCTATCTCGAAACATCATCCCAGTCACGCAGCCGGTTTTTCGGCTTTTTTAGCCTGTGCGTCAGTTCCACCATCGGCATCGCCCTGGCAGGTAATTTGGTGACCTTTCTCATGTTTTATGAGATGTTGACGCTGTCCACCTACCCGCTGGTGGTCCACCGCGGCACCCCCGAGAGCATGCGCGCCGGCCGTATTTATATCATCTACACCTTCGGCGGCGGGGCGGTATTTTTAATCGGCGTCGCCTGGCTCAAAGCGCTGGTGGGTTCGGTGGCCTTTACGCAAGGTGGTATGCTGGCCCCCTATGTGGATGTCTACGCAACTCAGCTGCGGTTTATTTTTTTTCTGATGATCACCGGACTGGGCGTCAAGGCCGCCCTGGTTCCGCTTCACGGGTGGTTACCCAAGGCCATGGTGGCGCCGGCCCCGGTCAGTGCGCTGCTGCATGCCGTTGCCGTCGTAAAAGCTGGCGCTTTCGGCATTGTGCGCGTCGTCTATGATGTTTACGGTATCGAGTTCAGTGCCAGACTCGGTTTGCTCCAGCCGCTGGCTGCCGTCGCCGCCTTTACGATCGTATATGGATCGGTCCGCGCGCTGTTCCAGGATGAGCTGAAAAAACGCCTGGCATTCTCGACGGTCAGCCAGGTATCCTATATTGCCTTAGGCGCTGCTATTGTGGGTCCGGTTGCCACCATCGGAGGGGTGGTGCATCTGGTTCATCAAGGGCTGATGAAAATTACGCTGTTTTTCTGTGCCGGTAATTTTGCCGAAACCATGGGCGTCCACCACATCAGCCAGATGAATGGTGTCGGCCGTCGCATGCCCTGGACCATGGCGGCCTTTACGTTGGGTTCACTCGGCATGATCGGTGTCCCGCCGCTGGCTGGCTTTGTCAGCAAATGGTATCTGGGAACTGGTGGATTGGCGGCCGGAAAACCATGGGTTATCGCAATCCTGGTTACCAGCAGCCTCTTGAATGCCGCTTACTTCCTGCCGATCATCTATCGCGGTTGGTTCCTGGAACCGGCGGAATCCGGGTCCAGCGGGCCGTCTTCTGGTAAGTTGGAAACCCACTGGATGTTGCTGTTGCCCCCCCTAATGACGGCCCTGCTGGCCCTACTGGCGGGTTTATTGGCCAATGCGCCCTTCAGCCCGCTTGAATGGGCCCGCTTGATTGCCGCCCTGGAGTACCATCCATGATTACCACCAGTTTATCAATCCAGGCATTTCTGATGCTCGCCGTCTTTGGCCTGCCGCTGGTGATGGGCACCGGCCTGTCGATCAAGCGTTGGCAGCCCGCGATCATCCGTTTGGCCGCCTGGTCGGCCCTTCCGGCTTTGGCAGCAGTCATATGGGTGCCGTCAGGCGAGATCGTATCGATTCGCTGGATTCTGCTCAACATGCACCTGGCGATGGACCCGACCGGACGACTCTTTTTACTGTTTACGTCGCTGCTGTGGTTGTTGTCGGCAATATATGCCCAAAGCTATCTGGCATTGGATCCGCGACGGGAGCGCTTCTTCTTTTTCTTTTTACTGAGCATGGCCGGCAACTTCGGTTTGATCGTATCGCAAGATGTGATCAGTTTTTATGTGTTTTTTGCCTTGATGAGCTTTGCATCCTACGGCCTGGTGGTTCACAACGGCGACACCGACGCCCTGCAGGCCGGTCGTATTTACCTCTATTTGGTTGTGATCGGTGAAGTCCTGCTCATCTCGGCCTTCCTCTTGCAGGCTTGGACTGTTGATTCTTTACTGTTGAAGGATTTCTCAAACGTACGGCCTAGGGCGATCACCATTGCGCTGGTCTTAATTGGATTCGGCATTAAGGCCGGTGCGCTGCCGGTCCATGTGTGGCTGCCCTTAGCACATCCGGCGGCGCCGACGCCGGCCAGCGCCGTTCTGAGCGGTGCCATGATCAAGGCCGGATTACTGGGATGGTTGCGATTTCTGCCGATCGGCTTGTGGGCGCTGCCTGGCTGGGGAACCCTCTGCATCATCGCCGGACTGCTGGCGGCCTATTACGCGGTCGCCGTGGGGTTGACCCAGCGGAATCCGAAAACGATTCTGGCATATTCGAGCATCAGCCAAATGGGTCTGATGACGGTGGGGGTCGGCTTGGCCATCGGATGGCCGCAAGCTGCTCCGGTGGTACTTCCAGCCATTGGAATCTACGCCGTACATCATGGATTTGCAAAGGGTGCCCTTTTTTTGGGGGTGGGCGTCCTGACGGCCGGCGAGGCCAACCGAAGGGCAGACCGACTTGCCGTCGGCGGTTTAATATGGGCATCGCTTGCGTTGGCCGGTGCACCTTTTACCAGCGGAGCCATAGCCAAAATCGCCCTGAAGTGGCCGTTGAACGACTTTCAAGGACCCTGGATCGCCGGCCTGAATCTGTTGTTGCCTCTGGCTGCCATCGGTACAACGCTTCTCATGGCCAGGTTTCTTTTTGTGATAACCCGGCACCCGTTTGCTCACGACCGGCCAAGGGTTGGCATGTGGCTGTCGTGGACATTCACGATCCTCCTGACGGCGACGGTAGTTTGGTTCCTACCGGTGGCCCAAAAAGCAGTCTCAAAGACCCTTCAACTGCCGTTGCTGTGGCAAGCACTTTGGCCGGTGGCAGCGGGCATCCTGGTTTCCGGCAGCGTATGGCTGAAGGTTATCCGAAAAAAATGGCGGTCAACGCTGTCCATACCGCAGGGTGATCTTTTATACGGTTTCAGCGCCTTGTTTCGTCTATTTCTTCATTTTTGCTCAATGCCATCGAAACGAATCCAGCAAAGCATGTCTGCTATTTTAAAGGGTCTGCCGAACCGACGACCAGGATTACAGGCGATCCGAAAGCTTGTGCTTAGGATAGAAAACCGTTTGACTGACTGGCAAACAGCAGGTCTGATATTTGTTATATTGATCGCCTGCCTATTTGCCTGGTCGCTGCGATTATGATTGATAAATTCCCCCGTACCCCCATAGCACTCAAGGAACAACCCACAGGGCACCTTCGGAGAACTCGTTGATGAGATAGCGGCTAACACTTCCGGTAAAATACTTTCTGTTCATTCCTCGACTTCCAACGATCAGGGTGCCGAAATTGCCCTGCCGATATTCATCCAGCACTGCTTTGCCGACTCTGAACAATCCCTCGCTGACCTTGAATTTAATCTGGTTTTCTTGGATCCCTGCTTCTAGAAGTCTTTTTTTGGCGTGAGAGAAAAACTGGTCGATGCATTCTTTGTCGCCTTTTCGAATGATTTCTTCGAGTGCTTCGGTCTGAGTTTCCTCGAAGTCAACCGGGCAAAAATCTTTCAGTTTGGGCGTCACATGAAAAAAGGATATCTTTACATCGACATTTTTAGCCGTCATCAGCGCCAGGTGATCGACGGCTTTCAAAGAATTTTCGGACCCGTCAACAGCGATCAAAATATCTTGTAAGGTCCCTTCTTCATCGATCAGCCATATGGGGGTGTCGGTCAAATGGCCCACGACATTGGCACTCACACTTCCAATGAAGACGTCTTGAAGGCCTGAAAGCCCCCGCCGGCCCATGATGATAGCATCGAAATTCCCCGCCATACTGAATTCCAATATATCCTTGGCCACACCGAGGGCACGGGGCTGGGTATACAGCTGAATATCTGTCTCCGCAACACCCAGCGCCATCATCTGCTCCCGGTAGTTTTCAAGGAGATGATTGGCGGTTTCGGCATTTTTGCGGTTGACCTTTTCGAGCTCAGCATAGGCTTTGGGGCTTTTTTTGGCCTCATCCAGCAGATATTGTGAAATGGTGGGTTGAACATGCAGCAAAGTAAATTCCATGTTCTTCAGCACTTCACGGATCCTGGCCGCATACCGCACGGCATTTTTGGAATGCCTGGAGTCATCAACAGCAATCATAATTTTCTTTTCCATAGACCTACCTCCTCGATTCAATCTTTTGATGTATTTTTCTGATTAATAACAGTGCGTTCCCGATGAATCCTGACAACCTCGATCAGCTCGCATCGGGTTTCTTACCAAATATTGCGATCCCATCGTATGCTAAAAAAATATATGTTTAGCAAACTTGAGTTTGAAGGGAAAGTAAATTTTTTAATCATGGGCCGGGGAGGTATGATCGCAGGTGCCTGATATATGCCGTTCAGAAAGTAAAACCGATTGCGACGGAAAGATTATTTGATGCCAATTATTTTGAAAGTAATTTCGAAACCCACCCAGAAATCGAATCAGGATTTACGGAAACATATTGAGAATATTTTTTTGACGCTTATGTTATGTTTGACAATTAATACCAAGTTGACCTGGTCCGATGTTTGGCTCAACAGTCTCATCGACCCTTGCCTGGACCTGCTCTGCTTGCTAAAAATCGTACAAGGAGAAAGTTATGGATACCGCCGAAGATATCGTTAATGACAAAAACCAGCAAATACTCACCGTTTCCTTCGAAGATACCGTTCAGAAGGCCTGTGAATTCATGGTGCAGAATAAAATCGGTGCCGTGCTGGTTGAAAAAGATGAAGAATATGTCGGAGTTTGGACAGAGCGTGATCTGTTGCGCAATACGACAAGCGAAGGCTTTGACCCCAAGACCGCCAAGGTCGGCAGCTACATGTCCTCTCCGCTTCTCACCGCACCCCACAACACGCCCAATTATAAACTTGAAGAAATGTTTCTGGGATTGTTTGTTCGTCATTTAGTTGTCGAAAAAGAGGGTCATTATATCGGTTTTATTTCCATCGGCGATGTGCTCAGAGCCGGTTTACTACAAAAGGATCGCCAGTTTAAGGAAATTAATTCCTTGGTCGGCTGGGATTATTATGAAAATTGGAAATGGGGTCGCAAGAAGAAAAAATAATTACCCCCCAAAATCATCGAAGGCAATCATCTCCGGTTCTACGCCCAAACTGTCGAGCATGGTTTCGACCGCCGTGAGCATTAGGGGCGGTCCGCAGAGGTAATATTCGATTTCAGCGGGATCCGGGTGATCGTTGAGATACTCATCGTAGGCCACTTGATGAATGAAGCCGACCAACCCTTGCCAGTCATCTTCGGGTTGGGGATCGGACAAGGCCACGTAATAGGAAAAATTGTCGAAGTTTTTTTCCAACTCCTTAAATTCCTCATCGTAAAACATTTCGCTTTTGGAACGGGCGCCATACCAGAACGTAATCTTACGATCGGTTCTTTCCGTCAATAGGTTGTGAAAGATATGCGCCCGCAAGGGGGCCATGCCGGCACCACCGCCGATGAAACACATTTCGCGCTGGGTGTCTTTGACGAAAAAATCTCCGTAGGGACCGCTCAGACTCACCCGATCGCCCGGTTTGAGTGTAAACAGGTAGGAAGATGCCACGCCCGGCGGTATGTCGGCCGCGCCCGGTGGCGGCGTGGCAACCCGTATGGTAAATCGCAATTCATCTTCGGCCGGGGTGTTGGCCATGGAATAGGCCCGGAAAACCGGTTCCTCGCCGCGAGCCTTCAGCCCCCAGAAATCAAAGCGGTCCCAGACTTTTTTATAGGTTTCTCCCACCTGAATCTCGCGGTAGGAACGCTCGTATTCGGGGATATCGATTTGAACGTAGGAGCCGGTTTCAAAGTCCATCTTCTGGCCCGGATCGAGCTTGAGCCGCAATTCTTTGATGAAGGAGGCCACGTTTTCATTGGACACCACTGTGGCGTTGTATTTTTTAATGTTGAAAAGGATATCCCGGCCGCCGTCGGTGACTTTGCATTTACACACACCGCAGCTGCCCTTGCCGCCACAGGCCGAGGGCAGCAAAATGTCGTTTTGGCTCAATGACGCCAGCAGCGTGGTTCCGGTGGGCGTCTGGATGCTTTTATCAGGGTCGTCATTGATGACAATGTTGCGATCGCCCTTTAACACCACCTTGGATTCGACCAACAAAAGCGCCCCCACCAGAAAGATAACGACACCGAAAAAAACCGCCGTCGCAATGAAATATGTGTCCATCACAGATCTCTCCTTATAACGATATCCCGGCAAATAGCATAAATCCAATGGCGATCAAACCGGTGGTTATCATGTTGATGGCAAATCCTTGAAGGCCCTCAGGCACATCGGCATAACGCAGCTTTCGCTGAATAGCCGCCATGGAAATGATGGCCAGCGCCCAACCGGCACCAGAGCCCATGCCGTAAACCACTGTCTCACTAAAGGTGTAGTCGCGTTCAACCATGAAAAGTGAAACACCTAAGATGGCGCAATTTACGGTAATCAGCGGAAGAAAGACACCCAAGGCCGCATAAAGCCCTGGTGAAAAGCGGTCGATGACCATTTCCAGGGCCTGAACGATGGCGGCGATGGTTGCAATGAACAACACCAGTTTTAAGAAGCTTAAATTAATCTCCGGCAGTCCGGCCCATGCCAGGGCGCCAGGGGCCAGCAGAAAGCTATAGATCAGCCAGTTCGCCGGCGTGGTGATGGTCAATACAAAGACCACCGCAACCCCGAGACCGGTGGCGGTTTGCATGTTCTTGGAAATCGCCAGAAAAGAGCACATCCCCAGAAAATAAGCCAGTAGAATGTTGCCCACAAAAATCGAATTAAGGGCGATGTTGATCAGGTTTTCCATGATTTCTCAAATCTACCCCTTCCTATTCAAAAGCGTATGTTCCAGCCATACAAACAAACCGATGATGATAAAGGCGCCGGGAGCCAGCACCATCAATCCGTTGTCGACATACCCAAACTCGTAGACGGCGTGGGGAACGACCTGGAAGCCGAGCAACTTACCGGAGCCCAGCAATTCGCGAAAAAAAGCAACACCGATCAGGATCGAGCTGTAGCCGATGCCGTTGGCAATGCCGTCCATAAATGATCGGAACGGTGGGTTGGATAGTGCGAACCCCTCCGCCCGTCCTAAAACGATGCAGTTGGTGATGATAAGCCCGACGAAGACGGACAGTTGCTTGCTGATGTCGTACATGAACGCTTTGAGGAGTTCATCGGCCATGATCACCAAGGTAGCGATGACGGCCACCTCGGCAATAATGCGAATGTTTCGCGGGATGACACGACGCATACTCGATATGGCCAAATTGGAAAACGCCACGACGAGGGTCAAGGCGATACTCATAACAATCGCGGTGTTGAGCTGCACCGTGACCGCCAAAGCCGAACAGATTCCCAATATCTGTTTGGAAATCGGGTTCGCATCCCAAAGCGCGCGCGCGATATCCTTAAACGAAGTTGTTTTCCGAATCGCACGCCAAGGTCGAGTGATCGTTCCATTCATAATGATATCTCTGTTTTATCCTGACGGCTCGGCGATCAAATTCTTTCTGAACCTGATCGACACCGGTTCGTAGTCTTCAAGAACCTCTTTGAGACCGGCTGTCAGATACCGGCCGGTCAGTGTCGCACCGCTGATGCCGTCGACATAGTTAGGTTGTTTTTGGGGCGGTATCATATCCTGCACCGCACCCTTGGCAATTGAGACCGAGACGAAATTACCGTCGCGATCGACAATTTGCTTTCCCACCCAATTTTTTTGAAACCAGGCTTTTTCGATTTCTCCGCCGAGTCCGGGGGTTTCTGAGTGCTTGTATACCGTGAACCCTGAAACGGTGCTGCCGTCATTTTCAATGGCCAGATACCCCTGGATCCTGCCCCACAGGCCCCTGGAGCTGATCGGCACAATATAGGCTTCGATCTGATTGTCTTTCTCGTAGATGTAGAGCGGCAAATTGGTTTGGCCCTCCTGGGCGGTTTCGATCAGCTGACCGTCCGCATCCACCCAGAGCGGTTTGATATACCTGGCGTACATGGCCTCGATCTGATCGGCGGCATATCGCTGGTCAGACTTCACCAGGCCGACCGACATGAGGATGTTGCGGTGCTTGTCGATGCGCATGTTCTGTTTTTGAAAACGCTGCAGGCCGGTGGAGGCTGTTGTCAGAATCGCGCTGCAGACAAAGCATAAAATTGCCGCAAATAATATTGATTTCATTCGGTTAGACATTGGGTATCCGTTTTCTGAGTTTGTATTTTATTTCAAGATGATCCAGCAAGGGTGCAAACAGGTTCATAAATAAAACCGCCAGACCGACCCCTTCAGGGAATGCGGGATTAAAAACCCGGACCAGCACCGTCAGGGCCCCGATGCCAAAACCGAAGACCCATCTGGCGCCTTGCATGTGGGCGGATGAGACCGGATCGGTCGCCATATATGCAAAAGCGAACATACTGCCGCCAATGATCAGATGATCCAAGGGATTCAGGGACAGGTAAGGCGAAGACCCTTCCACCGCCAGAAGGTTCAGTAGCAAGCCGGTGCCCAGCAGACCCAGGATGCAACCAAAAATGATGCGGTAGTTGGCAACGCCCAGTATGATCAGAAATGCGGCGCCGACAATCGCCAGAAAGGCCGAGGTACCGCCGATGCTGCCGGGATACAGACCGAAAAACAGTTTCGCAGTGCTGTAGCCGGCATCGGCAAATGCAGTTTGAATGCTGCCGGAAGCATCGGTGACGGCGGCAATCGATAGCGGCGTCGCGCCGGTAAACGCATCTACCGCTGCGGTCCTGCCGCCACTTAAGACAGTCCAGATCGCATCACCGGAGTTCTGAGCCGGATAGGCAAAATAGAGGAAGGCCCTGGCGGTCAGGGCCGGATTTAGAAAATTTCGACCCGTCCCGCCAAATATTTCTTTGCCGATCACAATGCCGAAAGATATGCCGAGAGCCGCCTGCCAGAGAGGGATTGTCGGCGGCAGGGTCAAGGGCAGCAGGGCGCAGGTAACCAGTACGCCTTCGCTTAACTCGTGCTTACGCACAGATGCGAACAATGTTTCCCAGGCAAACCCGAAGACATAAACCACCACGACAATCGGCACCACGGCCTTCAGGCCGGTCCAGATTACCGGCCAGACCTCGGTGGCCAGGCCGGAGGCCAGATGGGACTGGTAGCCGACGTTATAGACGCCAAAGGCATAATGGGGCAGCAGGGCAATGATGACCAGCATCATATATCTTTTGACATCTAAACTGTCCCTGATATTGGGTGCAACCAGGCTGACCCGCGCCGGTGCGTAGAACACCGTTTCGATCGACTCATAAAAGGGCCACAATTTTTCCAGTTTTCCACCTTTTTCGAAGTGCTTTCGGGTGGATTCGAAGAATTTTTCAATTCGATTCATCGGCTGACCTGTTCTTTGTAAAACTCGGCTTTAGCCGTTTTTATTGATTCAAATAGGTCGATCTTGGACGGGCAAACATAAGAACATAAACCGCATTCGGCGCAATCCAATAAGCCGTGTTCGAGAGACTCTTCAACCTCTCCGGCCAAAATGGCTTTGTAAGTGAACTGGGGCAAAATGTCGACCGGACAGACCAGAGCGCAATAGCCGCAGGCAATGCAGGCGCGTTCGCCGCCGTGCATGTTGCAATTCATTTCAAGTTCGCCTGGGTTGATGGCCGAAAGAAAAGCCCTTGAAAAAGTCGGCTTGCGATATCCAGGATTGAACAAACCCAGCAACTCGCCTCGGTGGTTGCCCTCGGGCAGCAGATTCAGGGCGGTCTCGAAATATCCGAGATACGACTGTGGCGCAGCGTTGTAACCGGTCAGGATACCGCCTTGAATATGGCGACAATTTTCGATTTCGGCTCTTTCGGCGGTAATCACAGACAGGGGTGACCCCATCCGGCTGATAACATGTCTGGGATCAGATGCGCCGGCGCCGCCAAGGGAGACAATCCGATCGGAGGGATAAACACCGCTATGCAACAGCCGGGCAATCAGTAGAACGTCCTGCCCGTTAATGAACCAGGCGCGGTTTTCGGACGCTGCGGCCTTCATGCGATACAGCAAAACACCCGGGTCATGAGCTGGGTAATTGCCCGTGTAGGTCAAATTGATGATATCGTCGAAGGTTGAAGCCAAACCAGAATTATTCTCGTGCCGACAAACATAGACCGGGGCAGCAGCCAATTTGTTCAACACCTTCAAGCCAAATCGAAATAACGCGTCGTTTCCGTTGAGATAGACATTGGGCAGCGGATGAAACGGCTCCAGACTGTCGAGGATAACATACAAGGAAGGCGGCTTAATCTCCAGAGACGCGTGGTCTCTGAAAGGCAACTCCTTGATCAACGGCCAAAGCCCTCCGGTAGTAAGTGCTTGGATTAATTGATCTCGGCTCATCTTGTCGACATCTTCAGAACGGTAGCGCTCAAAGTCGACGGCTTTCTCAGTTTCATCCAGCTTGATGATGATTTCCTGAATCACCCGGCGAGGTCCGAAGCGAATGTCAGTGATGCACCCGCCGCCGGGGGATAAGAATTGGATTTTCGGGTTGCGTTTGTCTTCAATCAGCGGAGAACCTAAGGCAACATGATCCCCCTTAGCCACCTTTAGGCGAGGCTTCACGAAAGGGATGTGTTCGGGCAGCAACGCCAGGTGGGTTGGCCGCTCGGTTTTTTGGGCCGATACAGACGGCGCGCCGGCAACCTTCAGGTTGTAACCTTTTTTGATTCGGATGATTTTCATTTAAATGTTTAATCCGAAGCCGACCACTTGAGTGACCGGCCTGTTGAACAGGGCATAACTTCTTTTTCGATCTGCTTTGGGTGTCTGAGAGGCGGGTCATCCTGTTGCTGACCGCGATGACAGTCGCAACGGGCGCAGGCCGGTTTCTGGCTGCTATCGTCGCTGGACCGGTCTTTGAAGAAGTAAGCCACTAAAAACAGCGAAAAAACTATAAACGTAGCGGCCAATACCAAGATTATTTCCATAGCACAGATCCCTTTAGTTTGCCATAGGTACAAGGGGTAATACTAATTATCGATTCAGCCATCGTCAAGAAGATCTTATATTTGGACGCTGTCATTCGCGAATTTAGGTCTTTCGTAACAAAGTTATCCATATCATAAGCTTAAAGGTGGATCTTCCGTGATTTCAGCCGGCGGTAAACGAAAATTGAAAAATTTCACAAAAATGCCACCCAAACCAACAATCCAACAACCAGCAAACCGAGCCCTAGCCAGAGGGCGTATATAAGTTTTCGTTTTTTATTTGATTTTTTATTTTTTAGACGTTGTTTATCTTCACGAATCCCAGCTTCACCTAACCGTTGCTCGATTTCTTTCCAAGTGAGATAATCCCAGTCCCAGTGAGCCGTGTGCCTGGTTTTTACTGTTTCCTTGATTACACGAGGTTTTTTTTTCATCGTTGGGTTCGTTAGTCGGGTGAAAACAGCGGCATGAAAGCTGATCCGAGGTGATCGTTGATAGCCAGATGATGCCATCTCCGGCGGTGATGTCGCCCTCAGTGTTCGTTCTTATCAATGGGGTTTATATGCCGCTTGATAACCATAAATGCCAAAGCAACAGCGGCAATCAATGCGGCAATGCCCACGAGGGTCAGGCTTTCGTATTTGTCGAGGTCCAGAATAATAACCTTGCGTGCAATGGCAATAAGGGCCACTTCAAGGACAATTTCAACGTGAATAACATTGGTAAGCAGATATGCCTTGATGGTTTCCAGCAGTTCGATACCAATCAATACCAGCAGGAAAAATCCGAAGATTTCCAGCAACTCATCGATTTCCAGGAGGATGACGGGGGGCGTGACGATATCTCTGATGATAATCCAACCCAATTCGATGGTGGCCAGCACCACCACAATGACCATCATGGTGATGAGGCTCAGCACGATAATATGTTCAAATTTTTTTAGAAATGCTTGCATGCAATCTTCAATTATCGAAGGGGGTCTGAGTTGTCAAGGGAGATTGTGTGGCCGGATATCGTCGGGCTGGACTATTTCGCTTGAGGCGCTTTGCCTGTCCCGAAATTGGATGCTTCATAGCAAACACCGCTTTTCGTCGACCTGGTCATTGACACCGGCGATCCTTTTTGACACATTTAAAGGTCTCATATATCTGGATTGGCCGAAAGCTATATAAATGTACGGACCGCCACGGATAAAGGAGAGGCGAGCGATGAAAATAGTTGAAGTCGGGCCGAGGGACGGGCTGCAAAACGAGACAACCCCTATTCCCACCAATACGAAGGTCGCATTCGTAGATGCCCTTTCTGAAACCGGCGTCAGCGAAATTGAGGTGAGCGCCTTCGTTTCCCCTCGCCGGGTGCCCCAACTTGGCGATGCAAAGCAAGTTTTTGGTAGAATTGCCCGCAAGGATGGGGTGATCTATTCGGCCCTCGTGCCGAACGAAAAAGGGCTTGACCGTGCCATCGAAGCCGAGGTTGACAAAATTTCCGTCTTTACAGCGGTGAGCGAGACATTTAACCGCAAAAACATCAACACCTCTCTCAAAGGATCGATCGATCGATTTTTGCCTGTTGTCAAACGCGCCCATATCGAAGGGTTACCGGTCCGCGGGTATGTGTCGACCGCATTCTGGTGTGCCTTCGAAGGTAAAATTCAGCCGGAGGCCGTGATCAGTGTGATGGAAAAGCTCATCGACATCGGTATAGACGAAGTGTCCATATCCGACACCATCGGAAAGGCGTTACCGGACGAGGTCAAGAGACTGCTAGATCTCCTTATACCCAACATTTCAGCCGACCGAATCGCTATGCATTTTCACGACACTTACGGCAGGGGCATTGAAAATGTTCTGGTTTCGCGATCTTATGGGATAACAATCTTCGATTCAAGCGTGGGCGCGCTGGGGGGTTGCCCTTTCGCACCGGGGGCTACCGGTAATGTGGCCACCGAGGACGTGGTAAACGC
>JASFFJ010000117.1:0-14030 GCA_050124355.1 Desulfobacterales bacterium
GATTCGAGCAGAAGGTAGGCATCCTGCGGAAGCTTTTGATTGAGGCTTTGGCTGGCTTCGGCCAGCAGGTAAAGCTGTTCGGCTAAACGCGTGATGATTTTCCTGGAATAAATCCGTTTGTTTTTTCGACCCGGGCCTTTGAGCCTGTTTAACAGGAATCCGGCAGTCTTAATAGCGGCCTCAATGCGATCCATGAATTCAGCCTGGCCGAGCACAGCATAACAGTCCGGTCTCTGCCAGAAGTCAGGATCGGAAATTTGCTGCAACGCTTTACTTTTCAAAGACAGCCAATCGGGCGATTGCACCGATTGGTTGATATTTGAATAAATTTCTTCCAGGTGATCGGCTTCGGCTTTCAATCCCTCCGCTGCCAAAATCATTTTTTTTACACCGGGCGTAAGAAAGGTCACTTCCTCGACCGGCTGCAGGGACTCGCTATCGGTGGGAACGCTCAGCGGTGCATCCGGATCGATAAATTCGACTTCAATGCTGTTATTGTCCGAACGAACGAACAAAAATTGGTCACCTTCAGGATGCTGGTGATTGACAATGGTGATAGACAGCGGTGCGAGTAGATGCTTTTCGATGGCACGCTTGAGAGGCCGGGCGCCCAGATCCCTGGTAAAACCCTGTTCCAGAAGAAAATTGATGGCCGATTCTTCCCACTCCACCGCCCATTCACGATTGCGTAAGCCCCGACGTTCCAGTACGCTGTCGAGCTCTTTAAATAGAATCTCGCGCATGACCGCCCTGCTGAACGGTTGAAATATCACGACACGGTCCAAGCGGTTGATAAACTCGCGTCGAAAAGTGCTACCAATGGCTTTCTTTACTTGATGCATTGAAAAAGAGCTGGCGTCGGGATTAAATCCAATGCCGTCGCCGGGCTTGATTGTAGCCCCTAGATTGGAGGTCAGGATAATAATGGCATAGCGAAAATTTGCGGTGTTTCCCAGCCGATCGGTAAGCCGGCCATCATCAAACACCTGAAGAAAAAGATCCCAAATATTGGGATGGGCTTTTTCAAATTCGTCCAGCAATACAACGGAAAAGGGCTGTTTGCCGATTTCATTGACCAGCGCGCCAGCGCCGGAAAAACCGTCTTTTGCAGCACTCCCCAGGATGCGGTCTTCCGATTCGGTAGTTTTGAATTCGCTCATGTCCAGTCGAATCATGCGCTCCGGGGAGCCGAAGAGAAACTCGGCCAGTGTTTTAGCAATTTCAGTTTTCCCGGTTCCGGTAGGACCGGCAAACAGGAACACCCCCAGGGGACGCAACGGATCGGTCAGGCCAGCTTTGATCATAGCGATGCGCTCCACAAGGCAGTCCACGGCTTCGGTCTGACCCAGCACGCGTTGCTGAAAAAGCGAGCGCAATTCGCTGATATCCAAGCCTTCGCGTTCATCGAGAATGGTCCGCGGCAGGCCGGTAATATGAGACAGGGTGCGATACAGATCATCGATGCTCAGACCACGCACGGGTTGCCCTTCAGAAAGCAAACTCTGGCAGGTGATTTTTAAAAAATCTAGTAAATTACCGGGAGCGGCGCTATCCCCTATAAATTGTCTAACCATCTGCTGGGCTTCCAGCAGTGTCTCCTTTTCAATCAGCGGCGACTGGCCGTCCCGTACACTCTGGAGTTCTGCCCATTTATCGGCAAGCACCAGCGTCTGATGGTCATCCAATGAATCAATGTGAATAATGTCAAAGGTGGTTTTGATGCGTGGATTTTCGCGCGTGATCTGTTCTAAAGACGCAGGCCGAACCTCACCGATAATGGTTACTGCACCATTGTCGATAAAAGGCATGAGCATATCCAAAATACCGGCCGGATTATAGCGATGACGGCCCGTATACATCAACTCGTGAAAAGCGGGAACGAACCAGATCACCCCGCGCGTGCGACCTATCTTCTTGATGATTTCAAGCAAACGTTTTTCCAGCTCGCCCAGGTAAGATTGACCGGCAATGATATCTGCCGCGGAGGCTTCAAAAAACATAAACCCCTTGCCGGCCAGCTGCTTCGCCAACGCACGAATATAGGTTGTTTTACCGACTCCGGCATCTCCGGTTAAAATGACCGACCGGCAGGGGTCACCGGTAGCAGACTGCTCCATCCGGTTGAGAATGGACTGCATTTCTTCGCTCAAATGTACAGAAGGATCCGCCTCCATCGGCTCCCATAGGCGTCCCACCGTCTTGAGGTATTCACGATCCACTTGAGTATCAGATGCCTGTTGAATTTCTTCCTTGAGCGGTTTAAGCCCAGGATAATTGAGAGCGACAATCAAGTCGGAGACCTCATTCAACTGCTGCGTATCGGTTTCTTTCAGAAGGGTGCCGAAGGTCAGGCTTTCATCGCTCTCAAGGCGCTGGTTGATAAAATCCTTAAGGATCTGCAGGATCAGCTGATCTTCCTTCCACCATTCCGGTGCTTTGAGTAATGCAGGACCGACGACAGGCTTATTGTCGGCTGTACTCAGCAATCGAAAAGCAAAAAAAAGCGTCCAGCCGTAGCGACTTCCGATATGAGATATTATTTGGTCGACAGTGGATTGGGATAAAGTGTGCTGGCTCAACGCTTCCAGCGCCATGCAGCCAATGGGCACGTTGTGGCCGGCATAGTATTCAATAAGCTGCTCGTCTGAATACTGCCCGGAAGAGAGCATTTGCACGCCCTGTTGAAAGATGGCATTATCCAGAAGATCTTTGGGATGGGCCGCCTGTTCAAAAAAGCCCATCATGTGCTGTGCCAGATCATAAAGCTGTTTCGTGCTTCTCGATGATTTATTCGCCGTCGGTGGTAGCGGAAAATCAGATTGTTTCGGTGCTTTTGATATGAGAGATTTGAGCACATATCCGAGGAAAATGCCAATCAACAATACGATGCCAATATTAAGAATTTCCATATAGTTGACTCCTTGGCTGCGAGCTAACAGGAAAGGCTAATGTTCTATGCGGCAATCACCGGTCATTTTTAAATTCACTTAGAACCTTAACAAACGATGCGACAGGATTCAATTTTATTGAATCTTTTTTGTCAGCGTTTAATTCTGAGATAGGCAATGAAAAGAAATTACACCGGGCGTTGTCGCTCAGTCGAAGATCCGTCGCCTATTTTTTTTGATGCAGTTTCCGATATAAAGGGCCAGCGCCTGTATCGTTGATGTCGGATTGACTGCCGCGGATGTGGTAAATATGCTCCCGTCCACAATGAAAAGGTTCTTCACGTCATGGCACCGTCCCCATGAATCCACTACCGATCGGTCGGGATCGCTCCCCATCCGGGCGGTTCCCATCTGGTGCCACCCCGCACGACGCCAAACATCACTGCCGGATGATACAATCGACCGGGCACCGGCAGCCAGAAGTGCTTCTTTCGCCCGTTCTTCACCGTGAACGATCATTCGCTTGGTATTCTCGTCGACCCGGTAGCTGATCTTGGGTGCCGGTATTCCGTCACTGTCGGTAAGGTCGGGATCCAGGGTCACCCGATTGGTTTCCCGTGGAAGATCCTCGGTAACGATGGTCAATCCCGCCGAATAGGGATAAATCTCGTCCATCTTCACACGGTGTGCTTGGCCCCAGGGGATGGGTTGATCGATACCGTAGCCTCCCAGGGCGTAGGTCATGGGTGTCGTGAATCGTCCGCTGTGGAGACCATAACCTCTGACAAAGTCCCGGGAGGGATCGGTTTCGTAGAACTCCTGGCTCAGGATGCTGCAGGCCATGGGTCCCTTGAAACCCTCCATCGGCTCATCGAAGAGACCGACGACGCCCGTCAGGGGATGGAACATAAGGTTTTTCCCCACCTGACCGCTTCGATTGGCAATTCCGTCGGGAAACTGCTTTGACTTCGAGTTCAGCATGATCCGCGGGGTGCCAATTCCGTTGCAGGCCAGCACGACGATGGCAGCTTTCTGCCTGTGTATTTGTCCATCTGCGTCGTGGTACAGGACGCCGTCGGCCGTGCCTTTGGCGTCCACGGTGATTTCCCGGACCCGGCATCTCGTTTTGAGCTTGACACCGCGTCGTTCCGCCAGCGGCCAATAGATTATATCGACACTGGCCTTGGCACCAACCGCACAACCGAGGTCGCAGACACCGGCGTTGCGGCATTTTTTGCGGCTCTCAAAATCCCGGCTGAGGATTGCGGCGTCCGACGGCCACCAGTGCCAGCCGAGCCTGTTGAATCCTCCGGCCAGCGTGCGGCCGAGCTTGCCCATCTGAATGGGGGGCAAAGGCGGCGTGTAAGGCGGGTACGAGGGATTCCCCGACAGACCGGAAACACCCATATTGCGATCGTTCAACGCATAGAACGGTTCTAAGGTTTGGTAGTCTATGGGCCAATCGTCGGCCACGCCGTCGAGGGTTTTGGTGCAAAAGTTGGACGGGTGAAACCGCACCCAATGTGCCAGATAGTTGATCGTCCCGCCGCCAACCGCGTTGAAGTTCACGGGGGTGATCGGGGATTCCTCGGCGTTGACCGGATAATCCTCCGGAAGCCCGCGTACGTTGGGGTCGCAACTGAACTTACCATAGCGATGGCGTTCGTAATCCGGTCGTTTGCTCGGAAACTTGCCCCGATCCACCCGGGGGCCTTGTTCCAGACAAAGAATTTTCAGATTGGTCTCACTGAGGGACCAGGCAACCGCCGCTCCGGAAGCGCCTGCACCTACGATTAATACATCGACTGCTTCGTTGCTCATATCAGTTTCCGGCTTTTACGGTCAGCACTCACGGTAACATCGGCCAAGCTTCTTTACCGGTTCCACCAGCGCATTGAGCTCTTCGGGGCTTTCATCGGGGACCTCGTAGCCATAGGGATGCGGAGGCTTTGCCGATAAGCCGAGGTGGGGCGGAACCGTTGGATCCGTGTAATAACCCATGTAGGTGTATTTGGTCAGTACGACGAAGAAATCAGACTCCCGACGCTCGAGATTCTTCGCCAGCGCAAGCTTGTCCGCGGGAGAAAGGGCTTCGAAGGTGTCGCCTTCGGGTTCGAGGAGGGCTTTGGCAGTACGCAAGCCACGTTTCAATAAATCTTTTAAACCAGGTACTTCACGAGCTTTGGTCGCGATGAAATCCGCTACGCCAAGGGACCCCGCTGAGGGGACGCGGCCATCGTCGCTGGCCGGTATAATTTCGTCGAGTAATCCGTTAAGGAGGGTTTTTTCGTCTGCGCTCCATCTAATGCTTTCGATAAGGTCCGACATTGTGGAATCCTTCACGATTTGGCTGAAAAAATGACTCAAGGTGATGGCAATATGGCCGCTCGGACCTTCATTATAACGCCTGGCTCTTTTCCATTCCCTTAATCGTCGTCTTCAGACCGTGGGTTTTTGCAATATCGGCCAATTTTAAGAGCTTATCCGGTTGAGGGGGGGCGGGTTGCATTAGACTGTATTTTAGACCCAGGCTTTCATATTTTTGCTCGCCATACTTATGGTAAGGCAATAGATGAAGGATAAGGCCCGGCTGAAGGTCTCTTAGCCATTTTACCAGCGATGCCATCTCATCTTCCTGATCATTGAGACTATCGACCAGCGGCATGCGGAGGATAACATCCGCACCGCAGCGCAGCAGGTTCTCCAGGTTGGCCTTGATGACCCGGTTATTGACACCGGTCAATTGTTTGTGAAGGTCGGGATCATGGCACTTGATGTCATACAGGAAAAGATCCGTGTCACCGGTGATGCTTTCCAGGACGGACCAATCCCCCAGACCGCTGGTATCGACGACGGTGTGCAGACCTTCCTTTTTCGCCTGCGCCAGCAGGGCACGGGTAAAATCCGGCTGCGCCAAGGGTTCGCCGCCTGAGATCGTCACACCGCCACCGGTCTTTTCATAGAATATGCGATCTTCGGTGACTTCCCCGATGACTTCTTGAACGGAAGCCGACCGGCCCTTGAGTTCCAGTGCTTCAGCCCAGCAGCGTTCCAGGCATAACAGCGCCAGTCGGCAATTATTTCGATTGAAGGCCTTGTGGCCGTTGTCAAGGGTGTGACAGTCATGGGGGCAGGCATCGACACACGTGCCGCATCTGATGCAGAATTCATCGTGGTAGAGAACTTCCGGTTTGAAACTGATGCATTCCGGGTTGTGACACCACTGGCAATTTAACGGACATCCTTTAAGAAAGACCGTGGTCCGGATGCCCGGACCATCATGAATCGAGAAATGCTGAATATCGGTGACAAGACCGCTGACTGTTTCCACCATTGTATTTGCGCCTGGTGCTTAATTGAAACTCTTCATTCTAAAAGTTGGAGAAAGTTCTAATCTGAGCCACTTCGCATTTCGTAGGTTGGGTTGAGCCCACTCCAAACTTTGTTGGGTTTCGTTGCACTCTACCCAACCTACGATCTTCATTGTAAGCAATATTTCACCGCAGAGCTCGCAGAGGATAATTAAAAATTTTCTTTATCGGCGATCTCCGCGCGCTCTGCCGTGAGCTGTTATGTTTCTTTTTTTATCAGACTGGCCGTTTTTTGGCCAGCGGCCGCACTTTTATATGAGTTGCTAAATCGAGTTTTTATATCAGTTTTAGTAGCTGGTGCGTGCGATGAGTTCTTCCTGGTACTCCTTTTTGAGTGTCACAAAATAGGCGTTGAACCCCCAAACTCTGACCACCAGATCCCGGTATTGATCCGGGTTCTCCTGGGCGGCCCTCAACACCTCGGCACTGACAGTATTGGTTTGCAATTCCATACCGCCTAGATCAAAATAGGTGGTCGCCAGTGCCATGACCTTTTCCCGCTCCTCAGGATCGTATACGGATCCGGAATGAAACATCAGGTCCAGGGAGGTACCCAAGGGGCACAAGGATTGATCGATTTTGGCTGCCGACAAGACAGCGGCGGTGGGACCCTTCTTGTCGGTACCGTGGCTCGGACTAAAACTCACCGCCAGGGGTTCACCCCGTTTGCGTCCGTCGGGGGTGGACCGAACCACATTTCCCAATCGGGCCTGGTGGTGGGTGAAAAATCCCGGTACAAAACTCCCCCCGCGGGGATTTTTCTGTTCCAAGACCACCTTGCAGAAATGTTCGGCGGTGTCACGGCACAACAAGTCAACGTAGTCATCATTGTTTCCGAATTTGGGTGCCTTGTTTCTCAAAAGTTTTTGCAGGGACGTGTCTTTGGCAAAATCCCTCTTTAAGGCTTCGACCAGGTGAACGGGGTCGACCTTCTTTTCTTCATAAACCAGCTTTTTGATGGCTGCCAGGGAATTGGCCACATTGGTGATACCCCCTCCCACAAAGCCGGTGTAGTTGTATATGGTGCCGCCTTCGGTTTTATCTTTTCCTGATTCAATGCAGCCGTCGAGGGTTGACGATAAAAATGGTGTCGGAGAAATGCTCGGCAGAAATTCGTCGATGGCGTTGGCTTTATTTGCAAATTCACGAATATCGGTATCGATTTCGTCCTTGAAAGCCTGGTAGAAGGCCTCGAAGTTGTCAAAATCAGGCAAGCGGTCGACCACGCGCTCCATGATCGTCAACAGATGGATACCATAATGACCGGCAAAGATGGCATAAAAATCAGATTTTCCTTCAATCATCAAATCCTGACAGGCATCAATACAATAATTACGGGCATCTTCGGTGCTGACGCCGACACGTTCCATGGCCTTGATGATCGTTTCATCGTTGTAAAGCATGGGTCGCGGTCCTAATTTTTCGATGCGATTGGTGCGTTCAATGACACTCTGAGGGGTATTCTTGTGAAACCTGACATTAATTTGCGGATCCGTCAGCTTGACCATTTCAAAGGCGTCAAAACAAAGCCAGGTGACGTCATTGGTCCCGTCGGTACCGTCCGGTTTCAGACCGGAAAGGATGATGTTCAAACCATTGTCGGTATGCAGGTCCGAGGTATCGTTGAGCTTTATGAAAAAGCACGCCAGCAGCTCAAGTGCTTGTTCCCGGGTCAGGCTGCCGGATTCGATATCTTTTCGATAGTACGGCCACAGATACTGGTCCAGGCGTCCAAGGGCCATTAGGTTATAGCTTTCGATCAGTATCATGGTGTGCGCCATCCAAAGCAGCTGAAGGGCCTCCTGGAAGGTGGCAGCGGGTTCGGTTTTGATCCTTCCCAGGATTTGGGCAATTTTTTTCAGTTCACGTTTGCGGTCGGGATTCGATGTCGACGCTGCTTTTTTAGTTGCCTCTTTTTCATAACGCTCTACCAGATGCGTTGCAGCATCCATGCTGATGATGACGGATTCCAGAAATGCGGCCTGATTGGAATCCTGGTCGACTTCTTTCAAGCAGCCTCCCGCTTGGGCCTTGATGCCGCCAAAACCCATGGAAAGGACCTTGCCATAACCGGCCGTGCAATGGGATGTCACATATCCCTCACCGATACCGAATTTCCGTGCCGCTTCAATTTCATCGTCGGTGGCATAGTGGGGAAAAAATTCGAGGCCAGGGGCCTCAACGGCCAACGTTTCGGCATCGGGTGCAAAGTCCAGGTTGCGTTTGACATCGAGATCCCAGAATCTGGCGTCATTTTCTCTGGGCAAAAACAGCGTCCGTCCGCCCACGATGAGCTCTTCGTCTTCTATGAATACCGGCATACGACGAAGTAGGAGGTCGAATGCCATGGCTTTGCGGACGACCAGAGGCTTGTCGATGGGTTGGCCGTTGAAAATGCTCAGATACTCGCGCTGCCTGAAGCGACCGTGGCTGACATTGAGCATCTTTTCCCTCAAAGACTCGATTCTTTCGTAATTAGGTTCCATGAAACCCTCCTGTATTACCGATAGGTGATCACTAGCAGAGTCATATCTGTGGCCCCTTCGAGGGGCCCTCATCAGGCTCTCAGCCCTGCTGGTGGTCGTTGATTGGCTGATCGTCGCCGAAGGTGTCAATTCTCCACCTCCAATCAGCCGTTGGAATTAAATTTTTGCATTTGCTTAAACGTACCAGAATAAGCATTTCAGTGACAATTTCAAGGATCGAATCTAACACATTGTGATCTCAATTCATAAGCCAGCCCGGCCTGTCGGAGTGAAAATTTAAAGTGTTCTAACGTTACCGTGAGGGCATCTTTCATGGTGCGAAGCTGATCGATGCCGGCGGTTTATGAATTGAGATAAATCAGCGGCCACTTAAAGAGATGTCCCGGGTTCCTACCAGTGGTCATCCTCATACCTCTAGCGCCACTTCCGGTCGCTGATTTGCTATTACGATCGGGATGGCCGAACATTCAAACTGAGCCATCGTAATTTTGCTCTTTTTCGATCAGTTTATACGCCACATCCAACTCTGCACAACACCCGGAATCGATATGGGCATTTTGTTGAATCACATCCTGTGCTTCTTTCGGATCGATCGTGTTAAAGTCAAACATGCCGAAATGGTGGCCGATCATGTTCGGTATCGCTGCCTGTTCACACAGGTTCAACGCTTCCTGAACGGTAAAATTTCCCGGTATGTTTCTTTCTCGCCGATAACCATCACGTCCGTTAATCGGCAAGAGTGCCAGATCGATGTTCTGGGCGGCAAGAGTGCTGGCCAAACCCCTATATGGCACACAGTCTCCGGAATGATAAACGGACAATGCGCCGAATCGCATGACGTAACCCAGATATAAATGCTTGCCATCCGCATCAGTGGTCAAGGTTTCGTGGGCCGAGGGCAGCGCATCGATGTGAATGTCTCTGTCAATCGTAACGGATTGACCCGCATCGATAAGGTAACTTTTATCTTGCGGCACCCCCATATCCATTGCATGTCCTGCCGCTGATTCCGGCACGATGATTTTCAGATTGGGGTTGGCCGCCACCATGGCCGAAACCGTCCAAGGATCTAAATGATCGGAGTGTTTATGGGTGGCAATCACCCAATCGGCCACGGCTGCCTCTTTGGGCAAGATCGGCGGCGGCATCATGCGGCGATGTTTGAATTCGGCATTTTGGTACTTTTCAGCCAAATAATCCGAAAGATACGGATCGACGATTATTAGCGTATCACGGTATCTGATGGCAAAACCAGCCTGACCTAACCAGAAAAGACGGACATGACCCATGTTACCCGGCGGGGCTTTGATTGCCGCCACCAATGGTGTAGTAATTTTTTCTGAAAACAAGGTGCCCAAATTAACTCCCTTCATAAGCCACCGTCTCTGATGGTGAGAATGGAAAAGGTTCTCTCCATTGCCGGATGATCGCGGCGAATTGATCTAAAGTTAAACAATGCCGGTGGCTTATAAATGGATTTAATATAAAGAATTTCGGCTCATATTTTTGGCTCGTTCGGATATGCAAGCAGCGAAACTTATTATCAAAACAGTTAGATCAAATAAAAGCGTGTTCAGAATAGACTCAACAAAAGCTTTGATGGCACACGCTATCATAAGAAACGTAACATGAAGCCAAAATTCTTTTCATCACCTTTGCTTACGAGGGTTGTCGGCAATAACCGGTTTTCCGTCGCGTTCGACAACGATTTTGCGAAACCCTTCTTTTTCAATCGATCCGTAGTCATGCCCGGCATGGCCGGGAAAGGCGAAAAATGTCACCAGGGGCTCATCCGGAGCGGTGTTGATGCTGCGGTGGGCATAGCGGGCCGGAACATATACGGCTGAACCCGGCTTCAGCTCTCTGGCCTCCCAGTCTCCTTCCGGATTTTCCATCATCATATAACCCCGTCCCCTGAGGCAGTAGTAGACTTCGGCGGTATCCAGGACATGGTGAAAATGTCCTTTGGTCATAAAGTATTCGTCACCGATTTTTCCGGGGTACGTTATACTGGTCCCATAGGCAATTTCATTTTCTCTTTCCGGAACCCCCATGTCGAAAAACTCGTAGACCAGCAGATCTTTCTTTTGCAGTTGGGCCTCAAAAGCGTCATTGTCATGGTAGATGTTCCTCATTTGCGATAGAAACCGCTGCAGCGGTTTGCAGGTTTTGGACAACCCCGTGACAAGATCAAAATCCGTTAACGTGGAAACCCAATTTTTCACGCGCATAATTTATTCCTCAAACATGCTCAATATGGACGGGCATCAATTGGCATAGCCGGCAATCCGACTCAATCGATCGAATTCCGGTCCGCTGGTCGGAATGTCGATGTGAAACACTTCGGCGATGACCCTGGTCCATCCATGAATGAAATAAATCCAGCCATTTTCGATGGTCAGGTTCCGTCCCGCCCGTTGATCATTTGCCTGGTCCAGGAAAACCAGGTCGCCGCGATAGTTGAAATCCCAAACAATCCCGTTTTCAGGAAAAACGGCCGCATCCGTCAGCGGCGATCCCGGCCGGTCTTTGCCCAACCCTGTGGCGTTGACGACCATCGAACCGGCTGTCAGGGTCCCGACAATTTTGTCATTGTCCCGTGGTGTCGGCGCCAAATGATATGCCGCCGGAATTTGCAGGTCAATTTTCCGATGGAGGGCCTGCATCTCCTCGAGGCGTTTGGCGCTTCTGTTGTTCACAATTATTTTTGAGGGCACATCACCACCCTTTGAAGCTTTTTCGTGTAAATACAGGGTCAAGGCCAGGGACGATCCGCCGGCGCCAAGCAGCAGGAGCTGGCCTCCCGATCGTTGCCAATATTGATCATCAACGATGGACTCCAGAGATTGCCCGCTGGTAATGGGGTCTTTGGCATGTCCGATCAACGCGCCTTCACGTTTGGAAATACTGCTGACCTCATCGAGAATTTCAGTATACGGATCGATTTGATCGAAGAGATCCCGACAGGCTTTGAAGAGGTTTATTTTGTGGGTGGTCACCAAGGCGCCCAACGAGTTGGGGTCGTTTTTGATGAAGTGCACCACCTCCCGGTAATTTTCCGGCCTGTCGTTGGGGGGAAAATCAAACCCCTTGATACCGGCCTTAATTCCTAAGGCGTCGGCCCACTTGGGAAAGACCTTCATGATGGAAGAACTGCCCGTTGTTACGCCGATAAAATAAAACATTGGATTTTGAGCAGGTTGATACATATTCATTGTCAGGCTGTTGTCTCCTTCGGTGTCCTTATAATTCAGAACTACTGATCTTTTGCAGCATATCGCCCAATTCAGCCTGGTGGCTTGCGGCCATTTGAAAAACAGGCAGCAACCGTTCGTAGAGGGCGTAGTTTTTCGGATCCGGATGAATCTCACTTTCAACTTTGTGGATGTCATCAATTTTGGAAAAGTCCTGCCACCAACCAAGCCCGACCGCTATGGTTGCAGCGGCGCCAAGTGCCGCGGCCTGCTGATCGATATTGGTCTTGATTACCTTCATGTTGTAGACGTCGGAAAAAATCTGGCGCCAGAAGGCGCTGCGGCTGCCGCCGCCGACCATCACCATGTCATCCCCAATACGCGTCAATCGACGTAATTCGTCCAATGCCAGGCGGAGTCCCATGGCAATGCCCTCCATTGCAGAACGAATCAGATCGGATCGTGTGTGCGCCAGGTCCAATCCCATGAAAGCGCCACGGATGTTGGGACTGTCATCTTGGGACGTGCCGCCGCTCAGACTTGGATTGAACAGCAGCTTGTTGGCCCCGGCCGGGGACTGAGCAGCGGATTTGATCATCGCCTCGAATACATCGGTATCGGCTTTTTGAGCATCGGCGACCAGGTCCGGACAGATCTGATCGCGAACCCAATTGAAACTGGCACCGGCGGCAAAAATGGATGTGGCGGAGGTGAAAAAACCCGGCATGACGTGGGCAAACACAAAGGGGCGAACCTTGGGATCCAGCAACGGTTTGGCCGAACAGGCCGCAATCCAGCTCGACGATCCCAAAGAATTGTAAACGCGGCCTTCTTCGATATTGCGGGCACCCAGTGCCATGCACGAATTGTCGACACCACCGGCGGCCACCCGCACGGATGGCGGCAGCCCGAGTGCCACGGCAGCTTCCGGGGCCAGTGTCCCGATAATCTGGGTCGATGGAACGATTTCCGGAAAAAGCCGGCTGGGAATCTCACTGGCATCAACAAGTTCGGGACAGTAGTTCCAGGCCTTGAGATCATACACACCGCAGCCCGAAGCATAGGAACAGTCGGTGACCAATTCTCCGGTCAATTTGAAATTGATGTAGTCTTTGGTTCCTAAAAATTTGTCGATGTTCGAAAATAAATCCGGCTCGTGATCCCGGTACCACATCAGTTTAAAAACCGAGTATAAGTGGGCCGGAAACCCGTTGCCGGTTGTCAGATACCATTTTTCCTCGTCAGTGGTGTCAAAAAACCGCCGGGCCTGATCGGCTGCGCGGGAATCCGACCAGATCGGGGTCTGGTTTCTGAGTAACTGCCCCTTGGCATCTACCGGGACGACCCCCAGTGAGTGACCGGAGATACCGATGCCGGCAATTTCAGAACCATGCGCGCCGCTCTCGCTAATCAGGATCCGTGTGCTGCGAACGACCGCGTTCCACCAGTCTAGCGGGTTCTGCTCATGCCAGCCGGGTTTGGGATAGTGCGTGGTGTAGGGGATGAAGCTTTCCGCACAGCACTTACCGTCCATATCGTACAAGGAGGACTTATTCCCGCCGGTACCAAGGTCATACGCAATAATATATGGTCCCATAAGACCCCTCTGGGGTGATGAAATTCACCTGTGGATTGATGGAGATAGTTTTAACTATAACTATTTTACACTATTTTGTTGCGATATTCTGGTTTCAGGTTTCGGGTTTCACGTCAGGTGTCAGGTGTCAGGTGTCAGGAAAGTTAGACACAGTCGTATATCCTTAATTCGTCACTCGGCATCCGTGAATCGTCAATCGATTACTTTTTCGGGAACTTTACAGGTTCAATTTTCTTTCTCGATCAAACAAGCCGCCCTCCTTGGAGCGGGTAAACTATTCAGGCCAGAGGCGGCGCTGAACACTGACACCAGACACCTGACACCCAAAAAGAAGACTAAAATTTGGATAAAAGTAACGGATCCCCAAATATAAGTATTTTCTCCATACTCGGTTTCCACTAAGACAGCGCCCGGCATTCCGCGATGATATCGATGGCCGAATTCTGGTTGATGCCGAAGCGGGCGACCCCCATATCGCGCATTTTCAAAAGGGT
>JASFFJ010000118.1:0-14027 GCA_050124355.1 Desulfobacterales bacterium
CGGTCGGCTACGCCGGGCGCGAAGGACACCTTTCACCTGGTCACGGGTGATCACAAATTCAGCTGCCCCGGTGGAGCTGATAATAATATCAATAAATTTCAAGCAGGCTGATATCTCTTCGAAGTGCAGGGCTTGTCCGTTAAAATTTTTTGCCAGAGCTACCGCATTTTCAAAGGTACGGTTGGCAACGTATATATCGCCAGCCTTATTTCGAACCAAATGTTCGACGGCAAGCTCCGCCATTTCTCCGGCGCCGATCAGTAAAACGGTTTTGCCTTCCAATGTCCCGAATATTTTGCGTCCCAGTTCCACCGCTGCAAAACTGATAGATACCGCTCGGTCTCCAATGCCGGTTTCTGTGCGAATTCGCTTGGCCACAAAAAATGTTCTGTGAAGCAGTCGATTTAAAATGACGCCGGATGTTTTTATGGCCGTGGCTGTCCGATAGGCAGTCTTTATCTGGCCGAGAATTTGAGGTTCCCCGACCACCATGGAATCGAGGCTGGAAGCAACCCTGAAAATATGACGTACCGCTTCATCTCCTTCATGGACATAAAGGGCATTTTCAAATTCTTCGAGGGGAATTTCATTAAAATCGGCAATAAATCTTTTTGTGGCTGAAATTGCCGGGATTTTGTCGTCGGTAACAAACAACACCTCCACCCGGTTACAGGTGGAGAACAGAATCACCTCATTCAGATCCGGTTGACGCAACAGTTCCTGGACGGCAGTTACGGACTCCTCTTCGGAAAACGCGATACACTCCCGCAGCTCTACTGAAGCCGTTTTATGATTGATACCTACCAGTACTATCTCAGACATCGCGACGCTTTAGGCCCTTAGTCCATTTTTTCTGACAACATTTGGTGCTTGTAATTTGTGATTTTCGATTTAGTCGGGTTTAGCTCCTTACACGCCAATTGTTTGACAAAATGTGTCATACAATTTCCTAAAACCTGGTGAATTCCCCATGATGTCCTTCCAACAACAGGTTGACACCAAGGAAAGTGAAGATCAGAACGCCAAACCCGATGATAGCCATGATGGCCGATTTGCGACCCCGCCAACCGACGGTGAGCCTTTCATGCAACAGAATTGCATAAAAAATCCAAGTGATCCCGGACCAAACTTCCTTAGGGTCCCAACTCCAGAATCGACCCCAAATCGATTTGGCATATACAAAACCGGTAATGAGCCCTAATGTAAGCAGCGTAAACCCCACAACGATGCAGGCATACCCGGTGATGTCCAACAGGTCCAACGACGGCAGGCGTTTGAAAAAAAATCGATGTTTTTTAGTTTTGATTGCGTTTTCCTGAATAAGATACAATGCCCCGACCCCACCTGCCAGGGCAAAGGAAGCCTCACCGATAAAGATGGCAAGAACATGGGAGATGAGCCAAAAATTTTTAAATATTTTTGAGACTTCAGCCTGTGCGCTGGGTAGCAGAGAAACGACGATCATGATCAACGTCACCAGCGGTGCTGCAAATATTCCCAGAATTTTCAAATTATATTTATGTTGAATAACCAGAAACATGACCGCAATAGCCCATGCTGCCAATGATAGTGTTTCACGTAGGTCGCTCACGGGTAAATGGCCGCTTTTCGAAAATCCGGTAATAATTGTCGCCGTGTGGAACAGGGCCCCGGCCATCAAAACAAAATAGCCGATACGCTGCAAATTGTTTTTTTGAAGAAACAAATACGCAAAATAGGCAGCGGTAGTAAGCATATAAGCCAAAATCGTCAGGATGATCAAAATTTCCATTTATCTGCCTGGGGGGGTTCCGGGTTTAGAGGTTCTAAGGTTAAGGGGAGTCAACGTTCAGCCCAGCCGCCGGCCAAAAAAAATGGCCGGTCAAACTGAAGAAGAAACTTTGTAATTTTATTTCAGTTGTTTTTTGATTGTGGGAGCGGTTTTTAACCGCGATTGCTCAGGTAAATCGCGGCTGGAAGCCGCCCCCACCAACCATTAAGTCCAGCCTATAGCACATCAAATTTCATAAATTTTCATAAGAGCACAGCCGCTGGCCAAAAAAAACGGCCAGTCTGATCAAAGAAAAGAAACTAGACGAAATGCTAGTCTATTATTCTGACAGGTTCGACAGGATATAGCGATACGAAAACAAAATTATCATGAGAATCCTGTTTAAATTAATGAAATTTCATGAGAGGCAAATCTTTATACTGTATAGTCATGGATTCACAGGTTGCCTTTCTGATTTTCTTTTGGCTCAGACTTTTAAATCTCTGAACCCGGAACGCTGAACCTGTGAACCTTATTGCATTAACTCCTTAAAATTATATCCTTCGCCTAAAATTTCAAACAACAAGGCGTCTATCTCAGCGGTTTTACCTTTTTCGATCAGCGCAATCAGATTTGCGTCGATCAATTGTTCAAAAAGCGGTTTATGAGCTTCGGGTTGGTGGGATCTGCTCAACAGTTTTTTGCGTATGGCTCCCATAAGTTTCAGAAAGATCCCGTATTCTTGACCAAACTGGCTTTCAAGTGTTTTACGCAATTTTTTGGCCATGGCCGGGCTCCGGCCGGACGTTGAAATGGTAATCACCAAATCATCGCGTTGAACTATTGAGGGCAAAATAAAATTACATACTTCAGGGCGGTCTGCGATATTACACAGCATGTTGAGATGATCGGCATCGTTGCTGATTTGCCGGTTTAGATCCTCGTCGTCGGTGGCCCCGATCACAAGGAACATACCGTCGAGATCGCCGGATCGGTAGCGTCGCTCCCTGAGGCTTATGAAACCGGAGGTTGCAAAATCCCGCAGCTGGGGCGACACCACAGGGCTGATCACCGTGACCTTGGCGCCACAATCTAATAGTGTGATAACCTTTCGCGTTCCGACGGAGCCGCCGCCGACCACCAGGCAGTTGCGATGCTGAATGTCGAGATTTACGGGGTAGTAGCGCATCGTATTTTCCATAGTATCACGATATCTCGTAATTTAGTCGGATAGTGACTGCTAAAGACCTAAGTTTTTCAGAGACGATGCTCGGAGAAAGCGGCTCCTGATGGGCATCAAGCTCACCGATAGGTATTAGCAGGTGTCCGGTGTCAGGTGTTAGTATCTAAAATCTCCTTTCCCTGACACCGGACACCTGACACCTTAAATCTATGACAACATGTTGTCATAAAAAATGGACTAAGCGCCTATTACCAGTCATCACGAACCAATCTTTAACCGCATCAGATCTTCGGCCAATACCAGCGCTCCCGAATACGTTTTGCGGCATTCTTTCTCAATATCAACCTGATCGCAGGCCGGATAAAAGTGGGTCAGCATCAGCTTGGCAACCTCGGCCCGGGTTGCGATCTCGCCCGCCAAAGAGGGCGTCAGGTGCCCTTTTACGCCTTTATCGTCCGGCAGGGCGGATTCGCAGATTAAAAGATCCGCCTTTGTTGCCAGGGAAATAAGGTTTTCACTGTATTCAGTATCGCCGGAGTAAACGACCGAATAATCACCGGGACCCGTAATCCGGTAAGCAATGCTTTCTTCATTGTGTTCCACCGGAGCGGATTCAACCATAAAGTCGCGGAACCGATGTGAATCTGGCGAGTTATTTGCCAGCTCCATCGTTTTAAGCAGACCTGAGGCCGGTTCGATCCATTGACCGTAGACGGTTTTCAGTCTTGAAAAAAAGTCTTCAAACCCCCGGCCGGCAACAATCGTCAGGGCCGTTGTGCGGCGGTGACTTTCCGGGTATTTGGTGGCAAAAAGTAATGGGACCAGTTCGGCAGTATGATCCGGGTGAAAATGACTGTAAAAAATATAGTTAAGATCAAATATAGTGACACCTGCCTCCAGCAGCCTTCTCATGGTGCCCGGTCCCGAATCAAATAGAAGTTTTGCCCGGTCAATTTGCAAAAGAACCGAACATGAACTTCGCTTCAGCGAAGGTACGCAGGTGCCGGAACCGAGGATCGTAACGGTTATGCCGGAATTTTCACTTCCCATCTTCATTCTTCAATCGACAATATTCAATCATTTTTTCCCCGCTCTTTTCTCTACGCGGTTTATTAACCATCTCAAAAGCTTCTTCTCATCCCGCCATTCAACCTGACCTGAGAGATCGGACAATGTGATTTCAGCACGCGCCATGTTTTTATGACCACCGGCCGAGCCCAATTGACCAAAGCTTTCCTGGGCCACCTTACCGGCATTTTTGCGGATACCGTCGTTTCTTAAAATAACGATGAGTTTTTTACCACAGGTACCGCAGACAATACTCCAGGTCACGGTAACAATTCGCATAAAAAAATCAGCTATAATGACACAGACATCCGGGTTGACTACGGAACCCAAACACACGAACACCCTGCCTTTTCGTAGACGCTTGGTATTCAATGCGATCTTGAAATACTTCAAAAAATCCAGTCTGAGGTCCGCTTGTTCGATTTTGCGGGCCAGATGCGTGTTTGCATGTCGAAAAAGATACTGAAATGCGCGTACATCTTCGATCTGTGTTTGTCCTTTAAAACTGTTGGTATCTGTTTTGATGGCCTGAAATAGGCCGGTGGCCAGCTTTACCGAGGGCGTTATCCTTGCCGCCCGCAGGTATTCGGTGAGGATGGTGGCCGTGGCACCATAGCCGGGTCGAATATCGGAATAAGAGGCTTTGGTGTCGGTCTCCGGGTGATGGTCGATGATGACGTCAGTGTGCAGACCTTCCATAAATTCATTGTGGTTGGGTTGAGAATCCACAATGACAATTTTGCTGTACTGAGCAGGATCGATGTCATTAAAGGGCGTCATGGCCACACCCAGAAGTCGCAACATCGCCAAATTGTCAGGGCGATCGATCGTATTGACGTGGGAAATTGTGACACTCGACACCCTGCGCCACAGCAATCGACTGACGGCCATGGCGCTGGCGATAGCGTCCGGGTCGGCATTGATCACGATGAGGACGGAATCATTACCCGAAAACTGATCATAGAAACGACCCAGTCTTTCAGAGGCGGAGCGTGCCATAGTATGGAGATAGTACGATGAGTTCCAAGCGATTACAATAAATATTTACGCTAACATTGAAAATTTGCTGAATCAATATAAACACATTCTATTTTGTGTCAAACTATGCTGCATACGGGATAGGGAATGTTTTAGGAGTAGTGTATCGATCGACACGTCAACTGCTCGCAAAACAGAGAAGTGAAACAGCCAATTCAACAGTTTCAGTTACTTAATTCGAGACCAACCATGAAATGACGCCGCTGAGCGCAGGCTCTCATATAAGGCGATGCCGGCTGCGGTCGAAAGATTCAACGATCTGATTTGAGCTGAGATGGGGATGTGATAGGTGCAGGTTGAGTAGCGTTCTAAAAGTGCTTCAGCAAGGCCGCGGGTTTCCGACCCGAAGACAAGAAACAGCCGCCTTGCCACAGGCATGGTCCAAAAAGATTTGGCGCCTCTTTTGGAAAAGACGGCCATCTCGCCCCGTTGGGGTGCCATTTTTACCATAAATTTATCAAAATCATCCCAAATGGTCAGGTTGACATTTTGCCAATAATCAAGTCCGGCTCTTCGTAGTTCGCGGCTGTCAAGGGAAAAACCCAGGGGTTTGATGAGATGCAGAATGGCACCGGTGGCAAGGCAAGTGCGGCCGATATTTCCGGTATTCCAATGTATTTCCGGAGCTACCAGAACAACATGACGTTCCAGCTGTTGACCCTTGTCATTTTGGAAATTTTTATGCATCTTGGTGAGAACCACAAGCTTTGAGGCTATGAAAATCAACGAATCAACGAATTATATCCTTCTGCCACAGTGTGGACAGTATTTAAAATCCCGATCCAAAGACACTTTGCAATAATGACAGGTTTTATGCCTATTACCGGTTTGCTGTGAAACATCCTGGTCAAATTCAGGGACTGCCTTTTCGCAGCGATCACACATGATAAACGGATTACCTTTTTTAACTCTTAAAAGCGGGATAAAAAAGAAACTGAGGTAGTGATCTACTCGTTTGAAATAGGCCCGGTGCAAGCCACAAAGTGGACACCGCCTCGGATTTTGGTCTAGTATCTTCGTTTTGGGAGATAGGCCAGCGATAAAAATCATAATTGAATTCGGTTTTAGCGTTATCGAATATCAAAACAACACGCATTCAAAATCCACCATCGAGTATCCAGGATCCAGGATCGAACATCCGCCGCAAGTGGAAGAATGGTGAATTACATAAAATTACAGCAAATTGTCGCTAATCGCCTGCTACCTGACTAAAACACCCTCGGTTTACAAATAATCTCCCTGATTCTACAATCAAAAAAATTATTCTGATGGGCCGGTTTTAGGACCAGCGCGGCATCTGCGCCACTGCCCGAACCGCCAATCGAGATAATATCGGCACCCGAGAGGGCACCGCCATCAGCCGCCATAATGGCCACTTCCACGGCCACTTTGGTACCCTGGCCCAGCAAGCGAAGCGTATCGGCGATCAGCAACACCGGATAAATGCCGGAATGTTTCTTGGCCACTGAACGTTCTACTCCTGAAAGTGCGTGGCTGGAGGCAATCACCCGGATGCCCTTACTCTCGATGTCCTGTCTGACCTCATCGGGCATCCGGCTTTTAAAGGGTTCGTTAAAGCCGCAGTGATAGGTGACCACCGTCAGACGGCAGCCGTCAAACAATTGCATTGCTTTGTATGCCGTCTTGCCGGAGGAGGATGCCACCACAACCTCCTCCATGCCCAGCTCTTTTCCTCTTTCAGCAGCAAGCTTCAGGGTCTGATCTGTATTGTCTTTGCCAGGTTTATCGAAATACATGTCTCCCTCCCTAATGTGATTGAATATTTTTCATGAATTGAGTCAATTGACAGATGCATCAACATTTTCAGAAATGCCTCACTATTTTATCGCAATAAAAGCGACAGTCAATATTGATTAAAATTGACAAATGATGTATGTAGATTAGGTTAAAGTATGAAAGATGCAAGCAATTGTAAATCCATTCATTAAATGTTCATTAAATAAGGATCTGGAAATGGAAATCACTCAGAAAGAGGAAAACGGGATTCTCTTCTTTTCCATAATAGGGCGATTGGATGCCGACTCTTCTCCGGAAGCCGAAAAAGTCGTCCACGATGCACTTGAGAGTCAAACAACGCGGGTATTATTCGATTTGGCCTCGTTGGAATATCTCAGCAGTGCCGGTCTTAGGGTTCTGTTGAGTACTGCAAAAGAAATGCGACGAAGAGATGGCAAATTTGTGCTCTGTTCCTTGAATGAATTTGTAAAGGAACTATTTGATGTCAGTGGTTTTCAATCCTTGATTCCAATCGCCGATTCGGTTGAGTCGGGAATCGAGATGCTTTCTTGACCTCCCATTTACCAACGAAGTCCCATGCTGCGGCCTTTAACCGGAGAATGTTGATAGAATATCACAATCTTAACTCACATCGTTTAGCAAGCCTTCTGCAATTTCCCTGCCTAAAACTAACCTAATAACCGCTGTCATCGGATATGACTCCCTTGAAATATTGAAGTCAATGGCAGCGTTTCATTTGCTCTTGACAGACAAAGTCAAGTCGATTATAGTCGCCCCCTTCGGCCTGATCCATAGGGATTTAATAATTCCTCCTCATCGCTGCCGATGCCGCAAATTGGGGGGGAATAATTTGAGCAAGCTGGCAATATCACCTCAGGATTCGGGCTGCCAGGAGAGCAAATGGCTAAAGAGCTGGCAAAAATAATCGTACGTAAAAAAGCGACCGTCGTAAAAAAATGGTTTGACCTGACCGCGCAAACTTATGCGACAGATACCGCTGAATTTTTAAAATCCAAAACTGATCCTTTTGCCAATCCGGTTGGCGTTTCGATGCTCAGCAGCCTTGACGGTTTGCTGGACCAGCTGATTCACGATATGGACCCTCAGCGCATCAACTCGTATTTGGATCCCATCATCCGGATTCGGGCAGTTCAAAATTTTACGCCCTCTCAAGCCGTTGCATTCATCCTGTATTTAAAAGAAGCCCTTAGAATGAGTCTGACAAAAGAGCTGCGCGACATCCGAAACGTAACAGAATTTTCAGAGCTAGAGTCTAAAATTGATCGGCTTAGTTTGATGGCCTTTGATATATACATGCAATGCAGGGAGAAGATCTATCAACTCAGTGCAAACGAGATGAAAAACCGGACATTTAGAGCATTTGAAAGAGCCGGCCTGGTTTCAGAAAAAGTAGAGGGAGCCTAATTTTTCCCCGTAAATTGCCGTTGCCATTATGACGAATTGGCATTCCTAATTTAAAGTAACAACCATATGATATTAACGCCAAAGTGAGGTGTGGGTCAATGAATTCAAGGTACATGTTTTCACTCATCGCTGTTATTGTGCTGTTTTTGATTGCCTGGGCAGGCGCGGCAGTCGGACTGCAAGTTGTTTTCGGAATCATCATCCCCTATCTGGCAATAATCACTTTTTTGGCGGGATTCGCCTATAAAGTAGTGGGATGGTCGCGTTCGGCGGTACCCTTTCGCATACCCACCACCGGCGGTCAACAAAAATCGCTGCCCTGGTTCCAACACTCACCGCTGGACTGCCCCGCCAACAATTGGCAGGTGGTTGTGCGGATGGCGTTGGAAATATTGACCTTCCGGTCACTTTTTCGCAATACGCGTATGCGATTAAAAGAGGGAACCAAACTCTCATATCAGCTGGAAATTTTTCTATGGGTAGGGGCGCTGGCCTTTCACTACGCTTTTTTGACCGTTATGATCCGCCATCTGCGATTTTTTACCGATCCAGTGCCGTTTTTCGTTACTCTTTTTGATAATATCGACAGTTTCTTCCGCATGGAAGTTTTATATTCGAATTTCCAATTTGGCTTGCCGGGGGTATCTTTATCCAGCCTTGTCCTATTGGCTGCTGTAGCCTATCTTGCTTCAAGACGGCTTTTTATCCGTCAGGTCAGATATATTTCCATGGCAAGCGATTATTTCCCATTGTTTTTAATTTTTGGTATCGCCTTGACCGGCATTCTGATGCGCTATTTCACAAAGATCGACGTTACGGCGGCCAAGGAACTGACCATGGGATTGGTTACCTTTCGCCCCACCATTCCCGAAGGTATTGGTTCCGTGTTTTATATCCACCTTTTTTTCGTCAGCGTCCTGTTGGCCTACTTTCCATTCAGCAAACTGATGCACCTGGCGGGTGTTTTTCTGAGCCCGACCCGCAATCTCCGCACGGATACGCGTGCCAAAAGACATATCAATCCCTGGAACTATCCGGTTCCCATTCACACCTACGAAGAATACGAAGATGAATTCAGAGATAAAATGGTAGAAGTTGGGCTACCGGTTGATATAATGCCTGTGGAAGCACCCGCCGAAGAGCCAACCAAAGAAATAAGCCAAGGTGAGGACAAGGAGTAGATTATGGCAGAAGAATTACCCAAACCCGAGCAACTCATCCAGATCGATCATCGTCCACCCAATATGGACTGGATGGAATCACCGATTGATATTCGCAAGGGAATGTATTGCTATGCATCCAATCCAAAAAGCGTGGAGTACCTGGGGCTTCCCAATGCCCGCGCCTGGAATCCGGTGGAAGATGACTGGCAATTGCCTGAAAACTGGCAGGAAATTATCCACCAGGGTTTTAAAGAACGCCTCGAACGGTTCAGGTCGTTTAAGGTTTTTATGGATATTTGCGTACGTTGCGGCGCCTGTTCCGACAAATGCCACTATTTTATCGGAACTGGTGATCCCAAGAACATGCCGGTGGTCAGGGCCGAGCTTTTACGCTCCGTGTATCGTAATGATTTTACCCGGGCCGGCAAAATTCTGGGAAAAATCAACGGCGCCCGCCCCATGGGGATCGATGTGTTGAAGGAGTGGTGGTACTACATGTTTCAATGCTCGGAATGTCGGCGCTGCTCGCTTTTCTGTCCCTACGGAATCGATACGGCCGAGATTACCATCATGGGTCGGGAGCTGCTGAATCTGATCGGCCTGAACATTGACTGGATTGCAACGCCGGTAGCCAATTGCTACCGCACCGGTAATCACCTGGGGATCCAGCCCCACGCATTTAAAGACATGCTTGACTTTTTTGTTGAGGACATTGAGGACGTCACCGGTGTGCAGGTGGCACCGCAGTTCAACAAAAAAGGCGCTGATATTTTGTTCATTACCCCTTCCGGAGACGTCTTTGCCGACCCCGGCACATACACCTGCATGGGATATATGATATTGTTTCATTATCTGCAGGAGAAATACGGCTTTGACATTACCTGGAGCACCTATGCCTCCGAGGGTGGTAATTTCGGCTTTTTCACCTCTCACGAAACCATGAAACGGCTGAATTCCAAAATGTATGCCGAAGCCAAGCGGCTGGGCGTCAAGTGGATTCTGGGGGGTGAGTGCGGCCACATGTGGCGGGTCATCAATCAATACATGGATACCATGAATGGGCCGGCGGATTTTTTGGAAGAACCGGTCAATCCCATCACCGGGACCAAGTTTGAAAATGCCAAATCCACCAAAATGGTTCACATAACTGAATTTACCTCTGATTTGATCAAGCACGGTAAACTGGATCTCGATCCGACCCGTAATGACCATCTTAACGTAACGTTCCATGATTCCTGCAATCCTGCCCGCGGGATGGGATTATTTGATGAACCACGCCATGTGATCAAAAATGTATGCAATCACTTTTACGATATGCCGGCCAATACCATTCGGGAGCAAACCTTTTGCTGCGGCAGTGGTGCCGGGCTGAACGCCGGGGAAAACATAGAACTGCGAATGACCGGCGGCCTGCCCAGGGCCAATGCCGTCAAATACGTTCACGAAAAGCACGATGTCAACATGCTGGCCACAATCTGTGCCATTGACAGAGCCGCCCTGCCGGCCCTGATGGAATACTGGGTTCCCGAAGTGGATGTTACCGGCGTGCATGAACTGGTGGCCAATGCCTTGATCCTGGACGGGCAAAACGACAGGACCACCGATCTGCGAGGTGAGGATATTCCCGGATTAGCGGGTGATTCGGAGGAAGAAACTGATGAAGGATAAAAAAATTATTATTACCGGTGTGGTCATTTTCATCGTTATTGTCACCTTTCCCTTCTGGTACAATCGGGGAAAGGCAGCACCCGCACCAGAGTTAGAACTGACACCAAAAGCCCAAGCGGCCAAAGTGTGTGTGCGCTCGACCGAATATATGAAGGCCGAGCACATGCAGCTGCTGGACGTCTGGCGAGAAGCGGTGGTGCGCAGGGGCGAAAGAACATATGTCAGTCCCGACGGCAAGGAGTATGACATGAGCTTGTCCAATACCTGTCTGGATTGCCACGCCAATAAAACGGAGTTTTGTGACCGTTGTCATAACTATGCCTCGGTGCAGCCATATTGTTGGGATTGTCATATCGATGATAAGTTGAAGGAGAACTCTTAATGGATAGCAGCAGACGACGCATTTTACAGTTACTTGGTCTCTCATCGCTGGCGCTGGCGGCCAAACCGGTTTTCAATGCCTTTGCCGAAGAGGAGCATGGCGGTAAAACCCATCCAATCCTAAAAGAAAACGATAATGCATTGAAGGCTAAACAGTGGGCTATGGTCATCGATACCCGGCAGTTTGAATCCGAGGAAGATCTGGAACCATTAATAGAAATTTGTCATAAAATTCATAATGTTCCTCATTTATCGGAAAAACGCCATGAGATCAAATGGATTTGGGGGGCTCATTATCACAATGCTTTTCCGGGTAAGGCCGCACGATTTTTAAGTGAGGAAGTCGAACACAAACCGTTTTTTGTCCTTTGTAACCATTGTGAAAACCCGCCCTGCGTGCGGGCCTGTCCGACCAAGTCAACCTGGAAAAGGGAGTCGGATGGGGTTGTCCTGATGGATTTTCATCGCTGCATAGGATGCCGTTTCTGCATGGCCGCCTGTCCGTTTGGCGCCCGTAGTTTCAATTACCGGGATCCTCGGCCCTTTATCAAGGAAATCAACGTTAAATTTCCCACGCGAGCGAAAGGCGTGGTTGAAAAATGTAATTTTTGTGTCGAACGTCTGGCTATAGGTCAACTGCCGGCCTGTGTCGAAGTCTCTGAAGGCAAACTGGCCTTCGGGGATTTATATGATCCGGAATCAAATGTTCGGGAGCTCATCCGGACTCATTTTACCATTCGGCGCAAGCAGACGCTGGGTACTGAACCGTCCGTTTACTATATCGTGTGAGGAATTATTATGCTTGAATTAGCGATTAGAGGAAGCAAAAAATACTATGGATGGATGTCGTTTTTGCTGGTCATCATCGGCATCGGTTTCCTTGTTTATCTAAGACAGCTTGATTTCGGACTGGGTATTACCGGTTTGAGCCGCGATACATCCTGGGGATTCTATATCGCCAATTTTACCTTTCTGGTGGGAGTCGCCGCCGGTGGGGTGATGGTGGTGCTCCCATATTATTTGCATGATTACAAAGCCTTTGGCAAGGTCACGATTTTAGGGGAATTTCTTGCCATTGCCTCGGTGATTATGTGTATAATCTTTATTCTGGTCGACCTGGGGCAGCCCATGCGGGTTATCAATGTATTTATTTACCCGACCCTGCATTCGGTGCTTTTCTGGGATACGATTGTCTTAAACGGCTATTTATTTTTAAACCTTGTCATCGGCTGGAATGTGCTGGAGGCCGAACGGAACAACGTCCATTACCAGCCCTGGTTAAAACCCTTGATTTACATTTCGATCCCCTGGGCCATCAGCATCCATACGGTAACTGCTTTTCTATACTCCGGCCTGCCAGGCAGGGGATTCTGGATGACCGCCATCTTGGCACCGCGGTTTCTGTCTTCGGCCTTTGCTGCCGGGCCGGCATTGCTTATTTTGCTGTGTCTGATCATTCGACGGGTGACGCATTTCGACCCCGGACGTGAGCAGATCCAGTCTCTGGCCAAAATCGTCGCCTATGCCATTTGTATCAACGTGTTTTTCTTTTTATGCGAGGTGTTTGTGGCGTTTTACAGCAACATCCCCGAGCACATGGATCACCTGAAATATCTTTTTATCGGTCTTCACGGCAAAGGCGCCTATGTTCCCTGGATGTGGGCATCCTTTGCGTTGATGACTATCGGCATCATTCTGACAGTCAACCCCTTCACCCGCAAAAATGAAGGTGTTCTGGCCGTGGCCTGTGCGGTTATATTTCTGGGGACTTGGATTGACAAGGGCTTGGGAATGATTGCCGGCGGGTTTACCCCCTCCCCGCTGCATCAGGTCAACGAATATATTCCTTCCCTGCCGGAAGTGGTGATCGCACTGGCTGTGTGGGCGACGGGATTTCTGATACTGACGGCGCTGTTCAAAATGGCGATAGGGGTCAAAGAGGAGACCGGCGGATAACAACCCAACAGCATTATAAAGAAAAGAAAAGGGGCCTTCTAACGTTGGGAAGCCCCTTTTTCATTGGATAAACGGCTTGTCTGTATCTGTCAGCGCATCATAAATGACGCCATGTTTATTTTAGGGGTCGGTCAATGCAGGGGCAAAAGAAATTTTGTTGCGCCCTTTTTTTTTGGAGACATACATTGCGCTATCCGCACGGTGAACGAAGCTTTTTGTATCTTCACAAGCTAGATATTCAACGACACCGATACTTACGGTTATACTCAACGGCCTGTGATCGGTTAATACCCGGGTTTCAATTTCGACCGCATGTCTTACCCTCTCGGCAACCGCAGTCGCCTTCTCAAGCTCGGTTTCAGGTAGAATGATGTATCAGACCTGTTATCGGCCAATATGAAAATTTCTTAAGTAGTGACAAGGACTTGCAGAAATTGTTGATGGGAATTGTTGGTCTGCAGAAGATTTGGGTATAGGTGATTTCACTTTTCTATCTTATCATTAATTTTCATGCAATATTTAGGTATTAAATGCCGGCAAAAATGTGACTAAAATATTTCACAAACGGCCAAATGATTCGTCCCAGAATAGGTATACCGGTAACGCTCCCGAAAATGATTAACCCGAGCAATATAAA
>JASFFJ010000119.1:0-13990 GCA_050124355.1 Desulfobacterales bacterium
CTCCGGCCGTTACCAGTCCCTCGCCACTTGCATCAATGCGGACGGTATTCGGTTCAGGATCATTAACCTTGAAGCGCACCTGCTTTAAGTTTAAAATAATCTCGGAGACGTCTTCGAGAACGCCTGGGATAGCACTAAATTCATGCATCACAGCATCAAATCGCACAGACACAATAGCTGCGCCGTACAAGGAAGAAAGAATGACTCTCCTTAAACTATTACCAATAGTAATCCCGAATCCTCTTTCAAGAGGTTCACAAACAAATTTACAATAAGATGGATTGCTGGTTACTTGAACTTTTTCTGGCTTCATCAATTCCTGCCAGTTCATGTACCTAAGTTCATCAGACGGCATTTTTTAATCTCCTGATCATTTCAGGTTTTGATTTATTGACCACGCTAGACGGCCACCTTGACCTGGTTGCAATTACATATGCGTTGCATTAAAATTGACCCTAAGGTCGCAATTTGGGAGATTATTACTTAGAGTAAAGCTCGACAATGAGTTGTTCCTGGATTGGCATGGTAAGATCCTCACGAATTGGAAAGTTCTTCACCATTCCCTTCATGCTATCTTTTTCAAGCTCAAGCCACTGGGGGACTCCCCTGCGGACCACTGCGTCGAGGGAGTCCTGAAAGGCTTGAATTTTTTTGCTTTTCTCCCGGACTTCTACCGTATCAGATATTTTGACGATGAAAGACGGTATATCAACTCTTTTGCCATTGACCAATACGTGCCGATGGCGAACAAACTGACGGGCCTGAGCACGCGAGCTGGCAAATCCCAATCGATAGACGACATTGTCCAATCGTCGCTCCAGCATCACAAGCAGGTTTGTACCGGTAATACCTTTTTGACGTTCCGCCTTATTAAAAAACAGATGGAACTGTTTTTCAGAAAGACCATACATCCGTTTTACTTTTTGCTTTTCCCGCAACTGAACACCGTAATCAGAAGGCTTTCTGCCTCGACGCTCTCCGTGCTGACCCGGCGGATAGGCCCGTCGGTCGAAGGCACATTTATCCGAGTAACAGCGATCTCCTTTTAGAAAAAGCTTTAGATTTTCCCGCCGGCATTGCCGGCAAACGGAATCCGTATATCTTGCCAAGGTTTCCTCCCTGATTTTAGTTTATTTGATGACTGAGCTATTAGTTAATTGGATTATTTGGTGAATGTTTGAAAGAAAATTTTTCCAAACTTCCGATTAATTTATCAATTTAAAGAAAAATTGTTGTAGTCAACTTTTTTACCCGTCAACCATTCGACCGACTCATACCCTACGTCTTTTCGGTGGTCGACAGCCATTGTGAGGAATGGGGGTGACATCCTTGATCATTACCACGCTAAATCCGGTAGCCTGCAGTGCTCTCAAAGCAGATTCTCGTCCCGGACCGGGTCCTTTGACGTATACTTCCACACTTCGCATACCATGTTCCATAGCTTTCTTAGCAGCATCCTGAGCCGCAAGCTGTGCAGCAAAAGGGGTGCTTTTGCGAGATCCTTTAAATCCCTGAACGCCTGCACTCGACCAGGCGACTACATTTCCCACCGTATCAGTTATCGTTACAATGGTATTGTTGAAAGTTGATTGAATGTGAACAACACCATTGGCAACATTTTTCTTTACTCTCTTTTTAGTACGGATTTTCTTTGCCATCTATAACGCCTCTGAAATATTGGTTGCTATTTTTTCTTCGCTCCGCCCTTCTTTTTAACTGCCGACCGTTTCGGCCCTTTGCGTGTGCGTGCGTTGGTACTTGTTCGTTGCCCTCTGACAGGTAACGATTTCCGATGTCGGAGCCCCCGGTAGCACCCTAAATCCATCAACCGTTTAATGTTCATGGATACCTGGGTACGGAGTTCTCCTTCAACCTTGTAGTCGCTATCGAGGACCTTGCGGATGTCATTGATCTGTTCTTCTGTTAAATCATCGGTACTGGTATTCGGATCTATTTTAAGCCGGGAGAGGATGTTTTGAGATGTAGTTCTACCAATTCCGTAAATATAGGTCATACCAATTTCTATCCGTTTTCTTCTGGGTAGGTCAACCCCCGCGATTCTTGCCAAACCGTATCCTCCTCTATCCTTGTCTCTGTTTGTGTCGTTTATTTTCGCAAATAACCCGCACAACCCCTTTCCGCTTGACGATTTTACATTTGGGGCACATTTTCTTGGCCGATGCTCTAACTTTCATAGGAAACTCCCCTAGCCATTGAATAATGAAGATTTCACTATTTTGACCGGTATGTAATTCTTCCACGGGTAAGATCGTACGGTGAAAGTTCTACCGTCACGGTATCGCCCGGCAGGATTTTGATGAAATGCATACGCATTTTTCCAGAAATGTGCGCAAGCACCTGATGTTTATTTTCCAGCTCAACTTTGAACATGGCATTCGGTAAGGTCTCGAGAACGACACCTTCTACTTTGATTGCCTCCTCTTTAGCCATTGACTGCTCCTGTCTCGTTTCGTCAGGTCAAATTATCCTTAATTGCGGAATTAACAAATGCCGAATTCGAATATAATACGTTGCTTCGATAATGTAACAAAGTAGAACTAAAATCGCCCCTTCATCTTACCGCCGCTTTTTTTCAAAAAGCCCTCATAATGCCGGCTGAGCATGTGGGACTCCATCTGAGCGACAGTGTCGATCGCCACTCCAACCACAATCAGAAGGGCCGTCCCGCCAAAATAAAACGGCACGTTGAACCTCGTGATGAGAATTGACGGCAGTACACAGACTGCCGAAACATAAATAGCACCGCCGAGGGTTATACGGGTCAATACTTTATCAATATAGTCTGCGGTACGTTTGCCGGGACGAATACCGGGAATATACCCACCGGCTTTTTTCATGTTGTCGGCAACGTCGACAGGATTAAATGTAACCGCAGTATAAAAATAGCAAAAGAAAAAGATAAATGCGACGAATAGCAGCTCGTATACAAGATTTCCCGGTCGCATGGCCGCAGTAATATTTTGAATCCACTCGACTTTAACAAAACTGCCGATCGTTGCTGGAAACATAATTATTGAAGAAGCGAAAATCGGCGGAATAACACCGGATGTATTTATCTTTAGGGGAAGATGGGTACTTTGGCCGCCATACATTCTGCGGCCAACCACACGTTTTGCATACTGTACCGGGATACGACGCTGCCCCTGTTCGACAAATATGATAAAACCGACAACTGCAACCATCAGGATCAGTATAATTAAAATTGCAAATATTCCCATCTCACCGGTGGACAGAAGACGAACGGTGTTGACAATAGCTCCCGGTAATCCGGTAACAATACCAGCAAAAATTATCAGAGATATACCGTTGCCGACACCGCGTTCGGTGATCTGCTCGCCGAGCCACATGATGAATGCTGTGCCCGCTGTCAGAGTAATAACCGTCATCAAGCGAAACCCCCAGCCCGACATTAACACGACCGGAGCACCGCCGGGCGAGGTCATACTTTCCAGCCCCACACTGATACCGAAGCCCTGGATAATGCTCAAAACCACCGTGCCGTAACGGGTGTACTGGGTAATTTTTTTCCGTCCCTGTTCGCCCTCTTTTTTTAACTGTTCAAGATGAGGAATAACAACTGTTAGCAGCTGCAGAATAATGGAAGAACTGATGTAAGGCATAATGCCGAGCGCAAATACGGACAGTCTCTCGAAAGCACCGCCGGAAAACATATTAAATATTCCGAATATGGTACCTTCGGCCTGTGCAAAAAAAGAGGATAGCGCAACGCTGTCGATCCCCGGCACCGGAACATGCACGCCGACGCGATAGACGATAAGTAGACCCAGAGTGAATAGGATTCTCTTTTTTAATTCGGGTATTTTAAATATGTTCTGGAACCCGCCGCCAATCATTATATAACCTCTACTTTGCCGCCAGCCGCTTCAATCTTCTCTCTGGCACTTTTGCTGACTTTGCTTATCTTGATATCCAGCGCATAGTCTATTTCACCGTGTCCCAGAAGTTTGATTCCATCTCTTTTACCACTAACCAGTCCTGCCCCAACCAGAGCAGCCGCATCTACGACGCTCCCTTTGGTAAATCGCTTTAGGTCTCGAATGTTAATCACGGCAATCTTTTTTCTAAAGATGTTGGTAAACCCGCGCTTGGGCAAGCGACGGTGCAGCGGCATCTGTCCACCTTCATATCCGGGTCGCACCCCGCCGCCGGAACGGGAGTTGAAGCCCTTTGTTCCTCGACCGGCGGTTTTCCCGGTACCTGATCCCACACCCCGTCCTAAACGGGTTGGCGCTTTGCGTGAGCCTTTCGCCGGTGACAATTCATTTAGCCTCATCAGTTTTCTCCTCAGCCTTTACCAAATGCGATACGGCATTGATCATCCCCCGGGTGGCGGGTGTATTCTGAAGCACGACCGTCTTATTCAGTTTGGTCAATCCCATACCTCTCAGGACTTTACGATGCTTTTCAGGCCGGCCGATCATACTTTTTACAAGTGTAATTTTTAGCATTGCTGCCATCAACTATATCCTTTCTACAAATCCTCAACACTGATTCCGCGTCTGGCGGCCACCTGGTCGCGGCTTTCAAGCTGTTGGAGTCCGGCAATGGTTGCCTTTACCAGGTTGTGGGGATTGTGGGATCCGAGACACTTGGTTAGAATGTTTTGTACGCCGACAGCTTCGAGCACTGCCCGAACGGCCCCTCCCGCAATCACACCGGTACCCTGGGCGGCAGGTTTCAACAAAACCCTCCCAGCGCCGAACCGTCCGATTACTTCGTACGGTATGGTGCCTTCGATAAGCGGTACGGCAACCATGCTCTTTTTTGCTTTTTCTACACCTTTGCGTATGGCTTCCGGTACTTCTCCGGCTTTGCCGAGGCCAAAACCAACTGCACCCGCACCATCACCGACAACAACAATGGCACTGAAGCTGAACCTACGGCCACCCTTGACAACCTTGGCCACCCGATTGATATGAACCACTTTGTCAATCAATTGAATTTCATCTGTATCCTGCTTAAACAAGAACCTGCCTCCTTCAACATGCGGTATTAAAAAACCAAACCGGTTTTACGAGCCCCTTCTGAAAGAGATTTGACCCGCCCGTGGTATAAAAATCCATTTCGATCGAATACAACTTTTTTGATACCCTGATTAAGTGCACGCTCGCCAACTATTTTACCAACGAAATTTGCCGCTTCAACCTTGTTTTCAAATTTGGGCGCATCTTTTGCCTTCTGATCTACGGTGGATGCTGCAACTAATGTACGACCGGCGGTATCATCGATAATCTGGGCGTAAATATGTCTTGAACTGCGGAATACACTAAGCCTTGGTCGCTCAGATGTTCCATAGATTTTTTTCCTGATCCTTTTTTTCCTCTTTAAACGAGCCTGTTGTCGGATGTTCATGGACCCCATTTCATATTTCCCCTATTTAGTGCCGGTCTTGCCGGCTTTTCTTCGAATATGTTCCTCGGCATACTTGATGCCTTTGCCTTTATATGGTTCAGGCGGTCGAATTCGTCGAATGGCTGCCGCGGTAAGACCGACTTTTTCTTTGTCGATGCCGATCAGTTTTATATTGTTGTTTTTTGCAACAGTAGCCGTAATTCCCTTCGGCAATTCATAGGTTACCGGATTTGAATAGCCGACATTAAATATAATTTTTTCGCCGCTAAGTTCGGCACGATAACCGATGCCGTTAACCTCCAGATTACGCTCGAATCCTTGGGTCACACCGACAATCATATTGGCAACCAAACTGCGCGTTAGCCCCTGCAATGCCCGGCTGCGCCTATCGGCGGTCACCATAGTGACATTCATGACACCGTCTTCAATCTTCAAATCGACTGCAGGATGGATAGCTCTGCTTAATTTGCCCTTCTCACCTTCAACGGTCAGCGACCTGTTGACATAGGTCACTTTGGTTTTATCCGGTATCAGTACCGGTTGTTTTCCTACGCGGGACATCTGCTAATCTCCTGGATTTAGCTGAATGACAGCAATTATGAAAAAATGCTGAATTTGCCTTCCTATATTCAATCCGTATTTGTGATTTTAGACTGCAGATTTCGGATTTGTGGAATCGCTACGCTCCATCAATTTATAATAGACAAAATACCTTAAATCTGAAATACAAAATCCGATATCTAATTACTAATAGTACACCTAACTTGCAGCGGAGAAAATGGCCGTAAATAAGGTTCATAAATATAGTCAATTTACCCCACCCCTGTTACCAAACATGGCAGAGAATCTCACCACCAGCGTTCAACTGACGTGCCTTTTTATCCGTCATAACACCCTGTGAAGTGGACAAAACTGCAATGCCCATACCGTTGAATACCGGCTTAATTTCTTTGGATTTTACATAAACCCGCCTGCTTGGCTTGCTGATGCGCTTGAGCCCATAAATTACATTGGATTGTCCAGGGCCATACTTGAGGTAAAGTCGCAATATACCTTGTTTGCCGTCTTTGAGGAACTTGTAGTTGCGGATGTATCCTTCATTTTTTAAAATTTTTGCCACCTCGATTTTTAGGGTCGACCCCGGAACATCCACGCTGTTAAACTTAGCCTTAACCCCATTACGAATGCGGGTTAACATATCGGCTATTGGATCACTGATCGCCATTGTTTTCTCCTATTTCTTAATCTCTTACACCTTGTCTTTGGGCGCTGATCTTTATTTTCCGTTATCTGGTTCCTCGTATCGTTGTTTTTAATCTAGCGGCTGGATTCAAAATTCGAAAACTGCCCCGCAAGGCCGATCAGGTCATCAGATGCACGCGGGCACCTGCATGTCTATCCTACCAATTGCCAACTTAACAGTTACCAGCTCACCAGCTCGATTTTACAACGCCAGGTAGTTTACCCTGGGATGCAAACACTCGAAAGCAAATCCGACAAATGCCAAACTTTCTCAAATACCCTCTGGGTCGGCCACAAACCTGACATCTGTTATAGGACCTTACTTTAAATTTAGGTTTTGCCATCGCTTTTATTCTAAGCGCTTTTTTTGCCAAATCGTCCCCCTAATGTGCAATTGGTTATCTCGTTCAGGGTTCATCGTTCAAGGTTAGTTGGATAACAGTTCTAATTTAAACCTCTAACCCTCAATTCTTTGAACCTCAGTTCCGGAAGGGCATCCCCAACAGCCTCAGAAGTTCTTTTCCCTCTTCGTCGTTTCGGGCTGATGTCACAACACTAATGTTAAGACCCTTGATTTTGTCAATTTTGTCGTAATCAATTTCAGGGAAGATAATATGCTCTTTAATCCCCAAAGAATAGTTACCGCGGCCATCGAAAGCTTTGCCCGATATGCCCCTGAAGTCGCGAACCCGGGGTAAAGCGACATTCACCAACTTGTAGAAAAAATCATACATTCGATTGCGCCGCAGTGTCACCATGCACCCGATGGGCATTCCTTCCCTTAGTTTAAACGCCGCAATTGACTTTTTAGCCCGCGTTATCACCGGATGCTGACCGGCAATGATTTGAAGCTCTTCGGCTGCAGTGTCCAGCAATTTAATATTTTGAATTGCTTCTCCGAGTCCCATGTTCAAGACAACTTTTTCAAGCCTGGGAACCTGCATGACGTTTGTATAGCTAAACTTTTTGGTCAGCTTCGGGACCGCTTCTTTTTCGTAAAACTCTTTTAGTTGTGACATTCTGATCCTCCGGCGCTCACGTCTATGTATCCAGTGCTTCGTTGCACTTCACACAGACACGCACCTTATTCCCATCCTCCAGCCGCTGCATTTTGATCCGCACAGGGCTAACACATTTACCACACATCACCATGACATTGGACGATTGCAATGGCATTTCCTTTTCAACAATTCCGCCCTGTCTGTTTTGGTTGTTCGGCTTGCTGTGACGCTTGACCATATTTATTTTTTCGACGAGGATGCGATTCTTCTTGCGGTCGACTTTAAGCACTTTACCAATTTTTCCTTGATCTTTGCCGACAATGACTTTTACCTTATCATCCTTTTTTATATAGCACTTATTTGCCAACATAAGCAGTTAGTCTCCAAGACCTTTTTCGATTGACGATTGATTATTTAAAGCACTTTATCTTCCTTTGAAATCGAGAAGATTCCATCATTCGTCATTCGTCAATCACAACACCTCCGGTGCCAGTGATATAATCTTCATAAATCTTTTAGCGCGCAACTCTCGGGCTACGGGTCCAAAAATACGAGTACCAATGGGTTCCTTGGCTGCATTGATCAAAACCGCAGAATTGTCATCAAATCGGATAAATGATCCATCCGTCCTTCTAATTTCTTTCTTGGTTCTTACAATGACAGCTTTTAATACCTCTCCTTTTTTCACCTTGGCATTTGGTATGGCTTCTTTAACGGACACCACGATGATATCCCCTATGGATGCATAACGCCGTCGGGAGCCACCGATCACTTTGATACAGTAGAGCACTTTGGCCCCGGAATTGTCGGCTACGGTTAACCGTGATTCTGCTTGAATCATTTTTCTCTCTTCCCTTTAAAATCAAACCGCCTTTTCAACAACTTTAACCACCCGCCATCTTTTAGTTTTACTTATGGGACGGGACTCTGAAATCAGTACCTTATCACCAATCCGACAATCATTGCGCTCGTCATGGGCAGCGAATTTGGTGCGTCTTCTCACATACTTTAGATACAAGCGATGCTTAACCAATCGTTCAACCAGTACCGTAACCGTTTTATTTGCCTTGTTGCTGGTAACCGTACCGACCATTTGTCTTTTTATTCCTCGTTGTTTCATGCCGGTCACTATTCTTTGTTTTCCTGTTGGTTGATGGTGACTTCTCTGATAATTGTCTTTAACCTGGCGATTTCTCGTTTCGTCAGTTTCATTCTCTGAGGATTTTCAAGCTGACCGATCTCATGTTGAAATCGCAAATTAAATAATTCTTCCTTTAAATCGGTTACTTTGCGATGCATTTCTTCCAGGTCTAAGTCTCTGATCTCACTGGTTTTCATATGCTATCGCTCCTCTCGATAAATTTCGTTTTAACCGCAAGTTTATGGGCTGCCAGCCGCAATGCTTCTGCTGCCATTTCCCTTGAAACCCCTTGCATTTCATAAAGTATCCTGCCCGGGCGGATAACAGCCTCCCATCCTTCGGGAGCACCTTTGCCTTTACCCATCCTGACCTCCGCGGGTTTTTTGGTAAACGGCTTATCCGGAAAAATACGAATCCATATTCGCCCCCCTCTTTTGATATGCCGGGTCATCGCAATTCGGGCGGCTTCGATTTGTTTGGCGCTTATCTTTCCGCATTCAACCGCCTGCAAGCCGAATTCTCCGAAATTCAATGTGCAGCCCCGACGGGCGACGCCTCTCATTTTTCCTTTTTGCTGTTTTCGAAATTTTACCTTTTTGGGGCTCAGCATTTTTCTTATCTCCTATGGTTGGCTGTGCATCAAGCGCTCCGCGCCATCCTTGTAAGATCGGTTAACCGTCAACCCCTGACGCACAACCCGCAACGTGCAACCCGTTGCCCGTAACAACTATCTTGCAATTTCCACTTGATCTTTCTTCAGTATTTCTCCCTTGAAAACAAAAACCTTAACGCCGATGATTCCATATGTCGTGCGGGCTTCGATAAAACCGTAGTCGATATCTGCTCTGAGCGTATGCAATGGTACCCTCCCCTCTCGATACCATTCAGTCCGAGCCATTTCAGCTCCCCCCAACCTTCCGGAACAAATAATTTTCACCCCCAGCGCGCCGAAGCGCATCGCCGACGTAACGCCGCGCTTCATGGCTCGCCGAAAAGCAACTCGTCTTACAATCTGCAGCGCTACATTTTCTGCAACAAGCTGGGCTTCGATCTCCGGTTTCCTAATTTCCTGAATGTCGATCAGAACCTCGTGGGTGGTCATCTTTTCGACATCCTTTTTTAGTTGCGATATTTCAGATCCTTTCTTACCGATTACAATCCCCGGCCTGGAGGTATAGATTCTCAATCGGACCCGCCTGGATGATCGTTCAATTTCAACCCTGGAAACACCTGCGTGATATAGCTTTTTTTTGATATATGTTCTTAGCTTGTGGTCCTCCAGAATATACTGGGCATAATTCTTCCCACCAAACCATCGCGATTCCCAAGTTTTAACGATTCCAAGTCTTAATCCAATCGGATTTACTTTCTGACCCAAGCTTTACCTCCTTTGGCTATGCCGACGCTTCCTCAGCTAAAATAACAGTAATGTGGCTGGTTCTCTTCAAAATACGCGTCCCCCTACCCCGTGCTCTCGCCTTCCAGCGTTTCAAGCTAGGTCCCTGATCCGCGGTAATGTTCCGGATAACCAGCAAATCGATATCAATGTTCGCGTTGTGATCCGCATTGGCAACGGCTGAGCGGACAATTTTTTCAAGTATACCCGCCGCCTTTTGAGGCATAAATTTAAGTATTTGAATCCCGCTTTCCACAGGTTTACCTTTGACGGCACCAATTATTTTATGCACTTTGCGCGGTGAAATGCGAACATATTTTGAAACTGCTCTAACCTCCATATCGCTAATCCTTTTTGCTTAATCGTAAAGGCCTCGGATCTGAAATTACCGCTTCAATTTCGATTTTTTATCACCGGCGTGTCCATAAAAGGTGCGGGTAGGCGAGAATTCACCCAATTTGTGTCCCACCATATTCTCTGATATAAACACCGGTACGAATTTACGGCCATTATGGACAGCCAGTGTGATCCCAACCATTTCCGGTACAATCGTCGAACGCCTTGACCACGTTTTAATAACTCTATTGCTGCGTGTCTCCTGGGTCACCAGCACCTTATTCATGAGTTTCGGTTCAACATATGGACCTTTTTTTAACGATCGTGGCATAGATACCCTCAGTTCTTTGTTATCAGTTATCAGTTAAACGAATAACTATTTCTTGCTGCGCTTTTTAACAATAAGACGATCACTGCTTTTGTTTTTTCGCGTTTTGAAACCCTTGGTGGGAACTCCCCATGGACTGCATGGATGCCTCCCACCGGAAGATCTTCCCTCACCGCCACCCATGGGATGGTCAACCGGATTCATCGCAACGCCTCTGACCCGCGGTCGCCTGCCCAGACGCCGGGTCCGCCCGGCCTTGCCCAGGTCGATATTCTCATGGGTCGTATTGCCCAGTTGCCCGATCGTTGCCTTGCAGTTTATCAAAACCATGCGAACCTCGCTCGACGGCAGCTTAATCAGGGCATAGCGATCTTCCTTTGCCATCAGTTGCGCATAGGTGCCGGCACTTCGCACAATCTGTCCACCTTTTCCCGATCGTAATTCAATGTTATGTATCTGGGTTCCCAGCGGGATATTGCTGAGGGGCAATGTATTGCCAGGCTTGATGTCGGCATCGGGGCCTGATTCTACCATGTCGTTGACCTTAAGATTTACCGGCGCCAGGATGTAACGTTTTTCACCATCGACATAGTGCAGAAGCGCAATTCTGGCTGAGCGGTTCGGATCATACTCAATAGATGCCACTTTGGCCGGAATGCCGATTTTATCCCGCTTAAAATCAATGATCCGGTAATGTCGTTTGTGACCACCGCCGCGATGCCTGCTTGTAATTCGACCCTTCGCATTGCGTCCGCCTGATTTTTTAAGTGTTTTCAGCAGCCGCTTTTCCGGCTTCGTTTTCGTTATCTCTTCAAATGAGGAGTAAGCTTGAAAGCGTCTCCCCGGAGATGTCGGTTTCACCCTTCTAATCGCCATTGATAGCTCCTAATTTAAACACCTTCAAAAAAATCTATTCGCTCGCCGGGCATCAATCTTACAATGGCCTTTTTCCAATCCCGACGTTTACCCAATATCCGCCCTCTGCGCTTAATTTTTCCTGTAACCTGCAGGGTTTTTACAGCAGACACGCGTACATTAAAGACGGTCTCGACGGCCCGCTTTATTTCTATCCGGTTCGCCCGACGGTCTACTTCGAAAGTAAGCTGATTATACATTTCTTTCTGGATACTGGTTTTTTCAGTAATCAGGGGCCGTTTAATAATTTCATTTGCAATCATGCGAGCAGCCTCTCCTCAATGTTTTTTACGGCAGGCTCCAGCAACACTAACATCCTGTGTTTCAGGATGTCATAAACGTTCAACCCTTCGTTTCTGAGAACTTTCACATCGGGTACGTTTCTGGAGGATAATTCGAGATGGTCATTATGCTTATCAGTAACAATCAGAGCATTATCAAGCTTCAATACCTTAAGAACATCGACAAATTTTTTTGTTTTTATCCCGTCAAGCTCAAACTGGTCCAGCACCACCAATTCATTTTCACGCAATTTGCTGCTCAACGCCATCTTCAGGGCCAATTTGCGAACTTTTTTTGGAGGTTTGAAAGAATAATCTCTCTGGTCAGGTCCGAAAACAACACCGCCGCCTCTCAACAACGGGGACTTGATATTACCTCGACGTGCCCGTCCAGTGCCCTTTTGGCGGAAAAGCTTTTTCCCACTGCCTCTCACATCGCTGCGATGTTTCACCGCGGCAGTCCCGGACCGTCGGTTGGCCAACTGCATGGTAACGACTTCGTGCAGGACACTTGACTTAACCGGAACGTTGAAAACATCATCCGCAAGTTCAATCTGCGAAATTTGTTTGCCTTTTATATTTTGGACATCGATCGCCGGCATACGCTTCCTCATTAACTTGAAATTTTGATTGAGAAAATGAGCTAAAATTTAGACATTCGTTTATTTTGCTACATCAGTCTTTTAAAACAAGGGGCTGAAGTAAAAGTAAATATGACCGTATAGAATTAATCTCGTTTAAATTTAAGTTTATTGATAACGACCAGACCCGATTCTGCCCCCGGCACCGCACCTTTTACCATCAGAACATTTTCGTCGGCGCGAACATCCACGATTTCGAGGTTACGTATGGTTTTGCGATCATTGCCGTATTGACCCGGCATTTTTTTCCCTTTGATCACTTTCGCCGGCCAGGCACTGCACCCGATAGAACCCGGTCTTCGGACATTTCTGCTGCCATGGGTCAGAGGACCCCGATGAAAACCATGACGTTTGATGGTGCCTGAAAAACCACGACCTTTCGAGGTACCCACGACATCAACGCGATCACCCGTTTTGAACATTTCTACGGTAAGTTTTTGTCCAAGGCTGAAGTCCGCGGGGTTTTCGACAGAAAATTCTTTCATGTATCGAAAACACTGATCGCCGCTCTTACGAAAATGACCTTGCAATGGCTTATTGACCCTGTCTTTTCTTTTACCACCAAAACCCAACTGCAGGGCATCATATCCATCCGTATCCTTAGTCTTTACCTGGGTTACCACGCAGGGGCCGGCTTCAATCACGGTAACCGGTACAAATTTCCCCTCGGGAGTGAAAACTCCCGTCATTCCCAATTTTTTCCCTAAAATTCCTCTGCTCATAGCCCAACATATTCCTTTTGCACAACGGTCTTCATTTTTATCAATTCTGCCGTAGGTACAGAAATTATCCACTCCGTGGAGACAAGAACCAAGAATTTGGAAAGTCGGGGCATATCAAGCCGCCGAGGGCGCTCATTCCCAACTTTCTAAATAAGGATGGCAAACTATAGCTTTATCTCAACATCGACCCCCGGGGAAAGATCCAACTTCATCAGAGCGTCAACAGTTTGTTGCGTAGGCTCGAGGATGTCTAGCAGTCGCTTGTGTGTGCGCATTTCAAATTGCTCACGGGACTTCTTGTCGATGTGGGGAGAACGCAAAACACAATATTTGTTGATACGGGTTGGCAGAGGAATCGGCCCCACAACTTTCGCGCCGGTTTTTGCCGCCGTGTCAACAATGTCCGATGCGGACTGATCCAGAAGCTTATAATCGTAAGCCTTGAGTCGGATCCTGATCTTGGTGTTGGTTATCATTTATCTCAATCTTTCTATTTATTCGATAATATCACTGACGACGCCGGCACCCACCGTGCGCCCACCTTCGCGTACCGCAAATCGAACCTCTTTTTCCATGGCAATCGGCGTTATCAG
>JASFFJ010000120.1:0-13971 GCA_050124355.1 Desulfobacterales bacterium
CGAAAAGATACTTGACATCTATGATAAATGGATTGGCGAGTTTACCCAACAAAGACCGCCCATATTCGATGCAATGATCCGACTGAATGCAACGCCGGAGTGAGAATATTACGGATACCTGCGTGTATTGCCTTGGATTTATGAATGGTAAGTTGCAGCGCATTGTGGGTGCCGCCTGCCGCCCCGATGATGAAGCTTGCTTTGATTTGAGATAACCAAATGAAATCACAGGTTTTTTTTGGTGTAATTTTTTTCAATTATTCTCAATAAATCTTAGCTTATTGGTATGCCCACCAAGCGATAATTATATGTGCTGCGAGGGGAGTGAACATGGTTAACTCTATAGGAATTCGACACGAGAACAAATATCCTGATGAACGGCGTGCTCCGCTGACCCCGAAGCAGATTCAGCGCGAGGGACTTCCCAATCAATTGGTACCATTCATTTGCGCCTTCACCGGGCAAGGGAATGTATCGAAAGGTGCCCAGAAAATCTTTAATCTTCTCCCAATTGTCAAAATGCATCCCGATGAACTATATGGTTTTTTTACCAAGGGGAAGTATTCAAATGGAGTCCTATATAGCATCGAATTCAGGCAAAACCACTTATTTGAACCTAAAGATGCTGAACAACCATTCGATTGGTATCGTCTTCACCGACATCCGGATAGATTTATAAATCGATTCGAAAAATTTGTTCCATATTTGACAATGATTGTCAATGGGATTAATTGGGATACCCGGTTTCCTCGGTTAGTCACAAAAAGATACTTAAAATCCCTCTACCAATTCAATCCCAACCCTCGCTTACGTGTGATCGGCGATATTACTTGCAATGTTGAAGGATCTATCGAAGCAACAGTAAGGACAACCGACTCTTCAAACCCAGTCTATGTTTATAATCCGTTTACTGAAGATATAGCAGACGGGTGTGCTGGGATAGGCCCTGTAATTATGGCAATCGATATTCTTCCCAGCGAGCTACCTCGCGACGCCTCCAAAGGCTTTGGTAACGCATTACTTCCGTTTATTCCAGCTCTGGCAAAAGCTGATTACAATGTGGCTTATGAGGAGTTGAACTTACCCCCGGAGTTACACAAAGCAATGATCGTCCATCGGGGAGAACTCACTGAGCGGTATAAGCACCTCGAATCTCGCGTTGAATTGCGCGATAAACCGACCGGCAGTGATTGATAATGCAGAAAAGCATGGGGTAAACAGTCTATAACGCTAACAAGGCGCTTAAAGCGAAACAAGGGCTATTGCCCGGTGTATCCCCGCCTCATTTTAAGATGACGCCCTTGTGCGCCTGAGCTTGGCGTTGATACTAAAAAGGATCTGTATTAAGGGAATAAAAATTGATAGTTGGACTTTTCGGCAAAAATCTGTACTGTGACCTTCTACAAATTTTGGGTGAATTTTAGAGATCATATAAATTTTCTGAAAGGAGCGTTTTATGTCAGGCAAAAAAGTTGTTATTCAGAAATTTACACCCCGGTTGAAAAGTGTTTGGGGAGACCCCCTTTATATAGAGCGTGAGAATTTTGATCAAGCCGGATTTGATTTGATTGAAGTGGCGGCTGAAAGTGAAGAAGAATACATCGAAAGCGTTAAGGATGCCAACGCGATCCTGAGTCTCCCCGGGGGAATTAAGATCAGCCAAAAGATTATTGATTCTCTTCAAAAGTGCAAGATTATTGCATTGCCATCGGTGGGTTTTGACAATGTCGACATCGCTGCGGCGACAGAAAAAAACATCTGGGTGACGAATATTCCGGATGTTTTCATTGAAGAGGTTGCCGAACACACGATGGCGCTGCTGCTGGCATCCTGGAGACGGCTCATCACTCAAGACAACATGGTACGTACCGGCAGGTGGGTAGAGGTACGGCCCATGCTCAATCAGTTTCCCAGGCTCTATGGTCGGACCATGGGGTTTATTTCCTTTGGGAACATCCCAAAGGCCGTGTGCCGTCGTGCAAAGCCTTTCGGATTAAACTTGTTGGCATTTGATCCCTACATACACGAACTGGAAATCATCAAATACGATGTCGAGCCCGTTGCGCAGCTTTCTGAATTGTTGTCGCGTTCAGACATTGTCTCTGCCCACCTTCCTTTGTCCGATCAGACATACAGGATGATATCTGAAGCAGAATTCAAGCAGATGAAAGCCACGGCGATCTTCCTTAACACCGGAAGAGGCAACACCGTAGATGAAACCGCGCTGATTAAAGCCTTACAGGAAAAAAGGATAGCGTTTGCGGGACTGGATGTATTCGAAAAAGAGCCGATTGATCCGGGCAATCCACTGCTAAAAATGGAAAATGTGATCCTGACGGCGCATGCGGCGTCAGCTTCCGCCAGAATGCCGGTAGAGGCCAGGCGGCGAGCTGCTCGTGAAGTCGTGGGCGTCCTTCAAGGACAAACGCCTATTTCACCCGTCAATCGTTGCGGTAAAAATTCTTGAATAAATCTGGATTTGATCAGCACGAGAGTTAAACTAAATCCTAAAGACAGCAGCGCAGATTTTCCATTCGCGTTCTCACTTAAGTGTCACTGGCCTTTTCAGGATAATCCTTTCTTGAAAGCGGCGCCTCTTGCTAAAAAAAACGGCCAGTCTGATCTATTAAGAAATTTAAAGAATTCACCGCAGAGCTCGCTGAGAACGCTGAGAAAAAGTATATTCTAAATAAACTCTGCGTCGCTCTGCGGTCTCTGCGGTGAAAAATTACAATGATGTAGTTTCATATAAGGGACATTCCTCAAAAAGCTCATTAGCGATGACGAGGTCCGATCGGTGTGTGACTTTAATATTGGAATGATCGCCGGGGACGACCACAATATCATGAGAAGTCATACGGGCCACAATTTCGCTGTCATCTGTCGCCACAAAGTATTTTTCCCTGACGGCCTTTGCCAGGGCCTGTTCTAAAATTTCCCGGTGATAGCCCTGAGGGGTTTGGGCAATCCATGTTTCTGCCCGGGGCAATGTCTTGACGATCTTCATGGACTGATTGTCGGTGAGTTTCACTGTTGCGGTTGGATTGATAGCCGTCATGGCCGCGCGGGTTTTCTTTACCCAAGAAATTAATTCTTTGATCAGATCGGGGGATACCAAAGGTCGGGCGCCGTCGTGGGTTATCAATATATCACCGGATGCCGCATTCACTGCATTTAGCAGTGATTCGATTCGTTGCTTGCCACCAATAACAATTTTTACGATATCCAACGCCCTGGTCAGCTCTTCATAGGTTTTCTTGTCCGAATGCCTGGCGGTGACGATTATTTCTTCAATTTCCCCACAAGCAAGAAATCTTTCCAGGGTTCGAATCAACAGTGGTTTTCCCTGAATCGGCTCCAGCATTTTGTTTTTTCCATAGCGTGTGGAAGAACCGGCCGCGGTAATCAAGGCAGATATCATGATCTCACCAATTTTGTTCAAATTTAGAAAATTTGGTCCTTTGAGCCAGGTCAGAGGTAGTCGCTCTGCCTGTAACAGTCAAGGAGTGGTGGAGTATTGGAGTACTGGAGTGATGGACTATCGTTTGAGATCTCAATACATCAGAGAATCTCGATGGCCTCTGTCTAAATTTACATAAGTTCGGTGTTGGGCTCTCGTTTTTCCAATACTCCATTACTCCAACACTCCATAAATTTGCTTTGCAGAGCAGGGTCGTGGAGAGCCCCATTCCAGGGAACAAACCAAAGCCAGGTACTTTTGGCCTGGATACTTTACTTAATCGTCTATCCGGATCAGGGTTTTCGCATATTCTTCGGCCCACTTTTCGGATTCAAGGATCTCATCAAGATCCGGATCGTTGATCAACTCGTGGGCATCCATGGTATTTTGGATAATCAGCGGAATGTCCGTAAATTTAATTTTTTTATCCATAAACGCTTTGACTGCCGTGGTATCGGCGCCATGAAGTACGGCCGGCATCGTGCCGCCTCTTTCAATGACATAATGGCCCATACCGAGACAGGGGAACTTATCAAAAGGCGGCACCTCGAAGGCCATCGGTTTTTCGAATAAATCAATGAAAGAACCTTTTGCAGAAATGCCTCTGTCCGGATAGAACAGGGCAAATTGGGTGTATCGTTTCATGTCTGCTGTTCCAAGTTCACAAATGATACTTCCATCTTTAAATTCCACCAGGGAATGACAGAGATATTGCGGATGGACGACGATACTGATTTTATTTGGCGGGACGTCGAAAAGCCATCGTGCTTCAATGACTTCAAAGGCCTTATTGACGCAGGTTGCGCTATCGACATTGATTTTCATACCCATATCCCAGGAAGGCCGATCGAGAACGTCCTGCATGCCGACCTCTGACAGCTGCTGTGTATCCATGCCGGCAATCGGCCCCTTGCCCATGGTGATGATCAGGCGTTGTATCTCATGATGAGCACCGGAGCGTAAAGATTGAAACAGGGCGCAGTGTTCGGAATCAATGGGAATGATGGACACGTTGTGTTTTTTTGCCAGCTGCATGACGATGTTGCCGGCCAGGACCAATGTCTCTTTGTTGGCAAGACCGATCTCTTTGCCAAGTTTGACGGCCTCAATCGTCGGTAAAAGACCTGATTTTCCAACCAGTGAATTTATGACCATATCCACGCGATGGTCGGTGGCAGCTGTGACGATGTTTTCTTCGCCGGCGAATACTCTGATATCGATTTGCTTCGACAGGATCTCGGCGTTTTTTTCATCAGAAACAACAACAAATTCCGGTTGGAACCTTTTGATCTGATCTTTCAATCGGTCAACATTTCGATGGGCGACTAGAGCGATGATATTAAAGCGGTCCGGAAATTGGGCCACTATGTCCAGAGTCTGGGTTCCAATCGATCCGGTGGAACCTAATATTGCGATATTTTTCATTTCAGATGCCAATTCTCTAATTTTAATCCGGAATATTTTTTGAAATCGGACGTGTTAGGCGTGACCAGTATTATGCCGTTTACCTTGGCAATAGCGGCTATCTGATCATCCACAAAGGCAGGCATTTGTCCCAATGATGCCAATCGGGCATGTTCTCTGGCATGCCATTCGGCCGCTTGGTCGCCATATGGTAATATCGTCATATTTATGGACATAATCAAGCATATTACATCATACTCGAAAAAATAAATTGAAGACAAAATATTCATTGCAAACCTAGATCGTTTAGTTGTATATACTTCTAAACTATTAGACAGTCATCGAGGATTTTGGATCTTAGATTTAGGATTTCGGATTTGGAAAAACTGACCTAAACAAATAGGTTCAAGGTTCAGCACTGCCTTGCTCCTCTGGAGCGATAAACGGAGAAAAAACATTGAAAATTGTTGATCCGTCAAATCCCATACCAAAATATCTTCAAATCAGTGCCTGGTTGAAAGAGGTGATTCAAGCCGGCCGTTACAAGGTCGGCGAGAGATTGCCATCAGAAGTTGAACTATCCCAAATGTGTGGTGTCAACCGAAACACTCTGCGACAGGCCATTGCAGAGTTAACCGCTGCGGGAATTTTGAGAAAAGAGAAAGGTACCGGAACCTTTGTCAATTCTCCCGCGGCTTCGGAATTAAGACACAAACTTGAACGGATCTATAGCTTTAGGGATATGTTGGGACAAAGCGGCATAAAGGCGAAAACCGTTGTTGTTGAGAAAGGTATTGAGAAAGCCGATGATTATGTGGCCAGAACCTTGTTTTTAGGTCCCAACAAAAAGGTGATTGCGGTTCGACGAATCAGAGCTGGTAATGGTACGCCTTATATATACGAAGAAAGCTTCTTGCCGGCGGATATGTTTGAAGGTTTCTTAAACTATGATCTCACCGGCTCCATGTATGATATCATTTCCGAGCGCTTTAACGTCGTGTTGGCCAGAAGCAAACAGACCATCAGTGCCGTCAATTTAAATCGAGAGATAGCCAAGATACTGGGAACAGCGGTAAATACAGCAGCCATATTTTCAGAATATGTTACCTTTGACGATAAAAGTATACCCGTGGAAATTTTATATTCCTATTACCGTGGCGATAAGTATAAGCTCGAAATTGAGCTCGGTCGGTATCATGCCAAACCGAACGGGGTCAACATCACCGCAGAGTAGTTCAGTGAAACGTCAAGGTAAACTCTGAACCAGTTGCATTAGACCGTATTATAAGAAAATAAAATCCCAAATTCAGAACTACTGATGTGTCGTAAATTCTGATGCAACAAAAATGTCAGAAATCGCGTCCATAAACCTGAATTTGGGCGAATCGTTCTGAATTTTTTATTTCAAGTCTCTAACCAAAATAAAGGACGTCGATACTACGTTTTTCTGGGTTATCGTTTACATTTACGTTTGATAAAATCTGTTGCATCTTAAATTTACGCTTATTGTTACTACAAATTTTGTAGGTTCTTTAGATATCAGGGCCTCCCGAGAAGTTTTTCCAATTGGGGTCAGGAGCCCTGAAATTGCAATACTCAATGACCGAAACACTCACCACGATCGTATGGCTTCGCTTCATTATATACATGAATGAAGCCTGCGGAATATGTGGAGGATAGCGTGTTGCCCCGACATCTTGTCGATATCATGATAGAATTCTACGATCTCGGGCAGGTGCAGGACGTGTTTGAGATCTTCGGTGGCCACGTCAATCGTAGTTATCGATTGGTGGTTCGAAGGGCCGGCATTCAAAACGACTTTTTTTTACGTGAATATAAGCCCGGTATTGCTGAAGACCAGATTAAATTCGAACATGCACTCATCAAGCATTGCGCTGCCAAAGGGCTTACCACCATTGCCCGGGCCATTGCCAACCGCGATGGGGCAACCTATTTCAAACCAGCTAATCGTAAAGGCTTTATTGCCGTATTTGAATTCCTTGAGGGTGAGGACAAATACGCCTGGCATCATCCGGCTCTTAATTATGAGGAATTGGTTAACGCAGCGAGAATGCTTGCCAATTTTCACACAGCAGTGATAGGATTTGATCCGGGGACATTGCAGCGGGTATCGCCACCGATACGTGAACTGCTGCCCACATTACGATCAGGATTTACAATTTATGCCCAAACCGGCAGTGACAGCAAATTTCACCGCTTTTTTTTACGCCATCTAAATAGTATCCTGGTGTCGATTGAAAACAGTCGGGTTACGGAAGCGGACGCTTTGCACATGCCACGTTGTGCGATTCATTGTGATTTTCATCCCGGCAACCTTAAATACGAAAATAATCGGGTGGTGGGGATCTTTGACTTTGACTGGGCCAAGCTCGACCTGCGGCTGTTTGATGTATGCATGGCGGTGGACTATTTTTGCAGCAGCTGGGACGAACGAAACGACGGCGACCTGGACCTGGAAAAAGTGGCCCTTTTCCTCAACGCCTATCAGGACCAATTGTGCCAAACGGACGGTATGAAACCTTTGGCTGCGGCGGAAGTCCATAATTTGCCCGGCATGCTTACCGCCGCCGGCCTGTGTATCATTGACTGGATCGTTTCTACATACCATGAGGATGAAGAGTTAACCGACGATGAGTACCTGGTTTATCTCAAGCACAGTGTCAGGCTGATGTATTCCATTGAAAAACAAAGGAGAAATATTTCGCAGATGGCTGCGGATTTATTGGCACAATAATAAACTATTCAACGAGATCTGGACGTATGGAGGATCCGGAGATGCTAGCATACAAAGATTTGATCGACCTGGCGACGGCCGAGTATCGAGAACCGCTTGGACAGGAATGGAACATCTATGAGGGTATTCAGGAAAGCGCAAAGATTGTCCTGGCTGAAGTTGGTATCGAAACCAGAAATAAAAACGTCATCACATTGCTGGAGGCCACCGGCCTTGCAGGCTACGATGAATCGGCGGCACGGATTTACCTGTTGCCGGAGCTGATCGACCAGGCCCTGGATTCGGCCCCTAAAACCTTCGTCGGTGATGAGGGCGCCAATACCCTGGGAATCGGGGGTATCCCACCGTTTTTATATCGTGAAACAGACGAATTCCCTCTGCCAGCCAGTTATGAAGAGCTGGAGCATTTAATTGAAGTAATCTCGGAGAATCTGGATGTGGTGCGTTTCTTGAGCCAGCCCGTAAAGGTCCACCGTGGAGATCCACTGAGATGCAACCAGATCATGGACCGCCTCGACAACTGCCTTAAGGTAACCTGCAGTGCCTATATGAATGACGACGATGCGGTCAAATGGTTTTCCGGCCGAGAAGATTGGCATGATTCCATCTGCGGAATAAAATCGCCGCTGACTGCCATGGATGACATGTTGCAAGCCATAGTAAAAAGTGCTGAAGCCGGCAATAATTTACGGCTCACCACCATGCCGCTAGCCGGGCGCACATCGCCGCAAACCCCCCAAGGGTGTTTGATACTCAATCAGGCTGAAGTGATGTTCATGCTGGCGGTGGCGCAAATCGTCAGACCGGGGGTATTGTGCATGTTTGGCGGCATGCCGTGCACCACGGGACCTCATGGTGACCTGGCTTACTCCCATGATGCCATGAATTTACTGAACGTGGCGGTGGCCAGGGTGAACATGTGGCTGACAGGTCTGCCAACAGTGCAATCCGGTGGTAGTACCGAAGAAAAAAAACCCAATGACAACGCCCTGCAAGATGGCATTCGTGGCCGTCGGATATTGTGTGAGTTTGGTGTCCACCACGCCAGGCATTGTTTCGGCGTTTTGGATAATCTTAATTTTTTCAGTGAAGATGCGTTTGTCAATGACTGTGACGCCCACAGGACATATCTGAAAACTAAACCGGAAAAAATTACATTGAAACCGCTCTACATCCCGCCGGACGACCAGGCCCTGGAGGTCATCAGGCGGGTGGCCGGTGGTGATTATTACGTGGATTATCACACCACAGCCAATATCTCCGTTTTCGATGACTGGGCCGCCGACCTGAAGGCCAAGGGTCTGCTGCCGCCCATTTAAGCGTTCAAGGGCTTAAAGGTTCAGGGGTTCAAGGGTTCATTTTTCGTCTCAGGACTGCATTTGGAAAGCGTATTTACGATATAAGCATCCGATTCATCAGGTATGATTTAAAATTTCGGGGCAATTTGGTAACTCTTTTGGAAAAAAGCATTTTACCAGGAATTTGGGTTTTCGGTGTTTTTTTTACCCTCAACCCTGAACGCTAAACCCTGAACCTTTGAACGCTTGTTTAGAAAGATTCTGTTGGCTAATCGACTGAAGCAGGGGGGGGGTAAAAAATATATTTAAGGTTGCAATGGGGAACATTTTCTGTATATACATCTATAACAAGGATCTTATAAACAACTGCGTATAAAACATCGCTAAGTGGACGGGAGGAATGCAAATGGAATCAAGGAACCTATTTGAGAGACTGGTGGATGTCAGTCCAGGCATGGAAATCTGGTGGGATTCGTCGCCGGTCATTTTTGACAACTGGTGTAAGAAGATGCTGGAAAAAGCCGATGCCCAGGACCGAGAAGAGCTCAGCCGGCAGTTTGGCCGGATGTACGATGAGAACAATCCGCAGACGCAACTTTTCAGGGGTGTGACCACCAATCCGCCCCTATCGCTGCAGGCCATCCAGGACGACCCACCGTACTGGGAAAAAACGGCCCAGAACATTCTGGCTGAAAATCCGGATCTGGACAAAGAAGGGCTTTTCTGGGAGCTTTACAAGTCGGTTGTCAAGGCCGGATCGGAGATGTACCTGCCTTTGTTTGAAGCCAGTGGTTACAAAGAAGGATTTCTTTCCGGGCAGGTCGATCCACGCAGTGCGTTCGACAGAGATGCTATGTTGCGCCAAGCAGAAGAGATTGCCGCGATAAACCCCAATGTCATGATCAAAGTTCCTGGAACCAAAGAAGGATATGAGGTCATCGAGGATCTGACTGCCAAAGGCATTCCCACCAACAACACCCTGACGTTTGTTTTACCCCAATTGGTTGACTGCGCTAATACCGTCAAGCGCGGCCTTGAAACCGCCAAGAAAAACGGCGTGGATCTGAGCAAATGGCGTTCGGTCATCACCCATATGGAGGGCAGATTTGGTAACCTTGGGGGATTAAAAGATTTCGCTCAAGAAGTAGGGGTCGAACTTTCCGACGGTGAGATTCGACTGGCTGAACTGGCAATTTTCAAAAAGGCCTACAAGTATCTGATTGATAATAACCTGCCAAGCAAGATGCTGTCCTGTTCTCTGATCGTCGGTCCAAATATTGACGGCCAAGACCGCATCTGGCATCTGGAAGAAAAAGCCGGCGCCAATACAGTGGTAACCTGTCCACCTTCATTTATCGATAAAGTTCTCTTTCTACCCGGTGTTGAAAAAATCACCTTTGAAAAAGATCGTATTCTGGAGGAAATTCCCAAGAAAGTAATGGACAAACTTATGCGAGTGCCGTATTTCGAGAAAGGCTCAGCTGTGGATGGCTATACCCGTGATGAATACAACACCCATCCGGCCCTCCAAAAAACAGCCGAGCAATTTTCAAAGGCCACCGCAGAAATGGTGGACTTTGCCGAAAAGTGTTTGCCAGGCCATTGATTCAAATGATGACCTCATGGCGGTGACAGCGCAAATCGGAGTGTCGAAAAAATAAAAAGGAAAATAAAATGATTGTTGGTATTTTAAAAGAAATCAAGGCTGAAGAAAATCGTGTGTGTATGAGCCCGGGGGGTGTTGAATTCATGCGGCAGCTTGGACATCGGATTTTGGTCGAGAAAAATGCCGGCAAAGCCAGCGGATTCAGCGATGCCAGTTATATAAAAGCCGGGGCCGAGGTCGTTGCTTCTCCCGAAGATATTTTTAAACAGGCCAAGATAATCATGCGTGTCAAAGAACCCCAGCCATTTGAGTTTAATCTGATCCGTAAAGGCCAGGTGTATTTTTCTTATCTACATTTGGCGGCATCGAAGGAATTAACTCATGCCCTGGTCAAAAGCAAGGCCGTCTGCATATCCTATGAAACCATCCAAAAGGCTGACGGAACATTGCCCCTGTTGACACCGATGAGCGAGGTGGCCGGTCCCATGGCGATTCATCTGGGTGCCAAATATCTGGAGATGGCCCAGGGCGGCCAAGGGGTTTTGCTGGGCGGCGTGCCCGGTGTTGATCCGGCCACCGTGGTCATCATTGGCGGTGGGGTGGTAGGCATCAACGCCGCCAAAACTGCCAGCGGGATGGGCGCCAAGGTCTACATCCTCGATATCGATTTAGATCGGTTGCGTTATTTGAGCGATGTGATGCCCGCCCAATGTGTCACCCTGATGTCCAGTCCGGCGGCTATCCGGCATGTCCTGCCCCATGCGGACCTTGTTGTGGGCGCCGTGCTTGTCCCCGGAAGCAAGACACCGACGCTGGTGACACGGGAGATGCTCGGCACGATGAAAAAAGGCGCGGTCTTGATTGATGTCGCCATTGATCAGGGCGGATGCTTTGAAACGTCAAGGGAGACCACCCATGACGACCCGATTTATAAATTAGATGGTATCGTTCATTATGCCGTCAGCAATATGCCGGGCGTATTGCCCAGGACATCTACCCTGGCTTTGAACAATGCCACCTTACCGTATATCGCGGAGATAGCCAATAAAGGCTGGAAAAAGGCCATGAGGGAAAATCCTGAAATTAGGGCGGGTGCCAACGTGGTCGAAGGCAAAGTGACATATAAAGGGGTTGCCGAGGCCTTTGGTCTTAAGCATGAACCGATCAGCAGGGTGCTGTAGGCACGGCACGCTTCAAAGTTCATTTTACATTTTAAAGTAAAGGAGAACATCATGATTGTCGGTGTTTTAAAAGAAATCAAGGCTGAAGAAAACCGTGTGTGTATGACGCCAGCAGGGGTGGAAATCATGGGTCAAAACGGTCATACGGTTCTTGTGGAGAAGAATGCCGGTAAAGGCAGCGGGTTTGCTAACAAGGCATACGTAACGGCCGGCGCTGAAATAGTGGACACGCCCCAAGAAATATTTAAGCGCGCCAAAATGGTGATGCATGTCAAGGAGCCGTTGCCGGCCGAATATGATCTCATTCGCAAAGATCAGATTATCTTTACCTATCTGCATCTCGCAGCGGCGGAAGAGCTAACCAAGGTCCTCATAAAAAGCGGGTCGATCGGTATTGCCTATGAAACGATACAAAAAGATGACGGTTCGCTGCCGCTGCTTACCCCCATGAGCGAGGTCGCGGGCCGTATGGCAATTCAGCAGGGCGCCAAGTATTTGGAGATGGCCCAGGGCGGTCACGGTATCCTGCTGGGTGGCGTGCCGGGTGTCGATCCGGGAACGGTGGTGATTATCGGTGGCGGCATTGTCGGTATCAATGCTGCCAAAATGGCCTGTGGATTGGGTGCCAAGGTATATATTCTCGATATGAATCTGGAGCGGCTGCGTTATTTAAGCGATGTCATGCCCAGCAATTGCTTTATGCTCATGTCCAAACCGACTACCGTTCGCCGGCTTATCAAGGAAGCCGATGTCGTTGTTGGCGCTGTGCTGATCCCAGGCGCCAAAGCGCCTAAACTGCTGACACGGGAAATGCTTAAAACCATGAAAAGAGGGGCCGTCCTGGTGGATGTCGCCATCGATCAGGGAGGATGTTTTGAGACCTCCAAAGCGACAACGCATAGCAAACCCATTTACAAGGTTGGCGGTGTCGTCCATTATTGTGTTGCCAACATGCCGGGGGCGGTACCCAAGACATCTACCCTTGCATTGACAAATGCTACGTTGCCCTATGCAGTGGAAATCGCGAACAAGGGCTGGAAAAAGGCCATGAAGCAAAATGCGGAAATCAAGCTGGGGGCTAACATCGTTAAAGGCAAGGTGACCTATAAAGGCGTTGCGGATGCGTTTGGGCTGGAGTACACCCCCATTGAGGGTTTATTGAAAAGGTAGGATCTTGTTGCACCTTGTAAAAAAATCGTATTTAGAGATATTGCGCGTTTTTACTAATAGATAACGATGTCTTAATTTAAAAAAATTAAAAGGAGTGAGAAATGAAAAAAGACCTGAAGGATTGGATCGTTCCCTGGCTTTATACCTCGAGGGAGTACAATGTCGGTATTTTGGATAAGGCCATGGAAAACCCCGGTAATGCTCGCCTGATGCTCAATGAGAACCCCATCCCGCCGTCGGAAAAAGTTATCCAGGCGGTGGCGGAATCCCTGCGACACGGTAACTGGTATCCGGATAGTTTTTTACGGTTGAGAACCAAAATCGGCAAGATGTACGGCCTGGGTCCGGACAATGTGGCCCTGGCCAACGGATCCTCGGACACCATTGACACCATGATGCGCCTATTTCTGCAACCGGGAGATGAATTCTTGCTGTCCAACCCGACATTTGAACTTTTTCCGACCCGGGCCGATCTTTGCAATGCCAAGGTTGTTCAAATTCCGGTCAGGGAAGATAATCTGGATTACGATGTGGATGCAATGCTTGCAGCAATCAATGACCGCACTAAGTTGATCCTGATCATCAATCCCAACAACCCCACTGGCGTCTATATCGACGACGCCGACCTTGAGCGGTTTTGTGAAACAGGTGTTCCCCTTTGCGTGGATGAAGCATATTTGGACTACAATCCGGACCGTCCCTCCAAAGCATCCTTGATCGAAAAATATCCGCAAGTGTTTCTGTCAGTTACCTTTTCCAAAGCATATGGATTTTGCGGTATCCGATTCGGGTTTGTCCTGGGCACCGAAGAGATGATTGCCGCCTTCAATCGAATGTTTTTGCCCTGGAACGTCAGCCGAATGGCTGCGGCCGCCGCTGAAGCCATTATCGATAATCCAGAAGAAGTTAAAGCCAAGGTCGAACACAATAACAAATGGATGGCTGTATTTACGGAAGAATTAAAAAAGCTGGGGCTTAAACCATATCCGGCCAATGGTAATTACATGCTCATCGACGGCACCATGACCGGCAAAACCACCGAAGAGATCATCGCGGCCGCCCTTGATGAAAATATCTATCTGAAAAAAATTGGTGAA
>JASFFJ010000121.1:0-13952 GCA_050124355.1 Desulfobacterales bacterium
GGCAATTTATTATGTCGTATTGAAAGCATGTCTTAACAGGTATTGCCGCATTAGCAAAATAACAATCATTCAGCTTTCAATTTTATGGCACCGGGGCTACTATCTTTTTTCGATCTCATATCTTACAGCCGCCATCCAATCAGCAACGTCAAGCTCTATTTCTTTCAGTACCAAGCCGACAGCAGCAAAAGTAAAAAACAAAAATCGAACAATTATTCTCCCAGGTATTGGCTAAGTTTATCCTGCCACGCTTTTTCTCGAATTTTTTGCAGCAAGACCACATTTACTCGTTCCCGCAGAGGGCTGTTCGGCTGCAGCGCAATCCCGTATTCCTGTCGTTGAAGCCGGTAGGGCAGCACTTCCAGGGTGCCGATGTAGTTTTGGTTTATATAATAACGCAAAATGGGCGCATCATAGACCAGAGCCTGGACTTTTCCCTCCTTCAAGGCCGCCAGCCCCTCCTGAAGCGATCCATAAGAACGAAAGGATATCTGAATTTGTTTGAGGTACGACTCACTGGTTGTATTGGCTATTGTCCCGACGGTGACTTTAGGCAGATCCTCAGGCCCTTTGATCAAAGTTTCAAGCTGTGTGACGGTCAGCGAAGAAGTGATGGCGGCTGTAAAACTGGAAATTATGATGATAGCAACAAACATCCAGATGAGCCCCAAAATTCGTCCTGCCATTGTAATCGGTGCTTTATCACCATAACCGACAGTGGTCATGGTGACGGCAGACCACCAAAACCCGGAACCGATGCCCCTGGCGGCGCTGCCGTTGAACTGTTGGGGGTTCTTCTTATGCTCAAACCACCAGACCAGCATCCCCACCCCCAATAGCAAAAGCGTCAGAGTGGCAACGACTTTCAAAAATGCAACCGAAAAAAAGCGTCTGGCCACGGTAAACCAGGGATTATGTGCCTTGCCGGCGACCGCAATCCCCAAACCTGTCGTGTAAAAAGCATGGGTGAAATCAAAATTTTTCTCGCGTTCTGGCGTAATTGTGAAAGCGGCGACCGCAGCATCCAGAGAACCATCCGTGACGCTCTCAAGCAGTTGTTTAAGCGTAAGCTCCCGAAATTCATATTGTAATTTAAGTTCCGCCGCGATCTGCCGCCAAAGTTCGATACTCAGACCGGTCCATTGGCCGTCTGAGCTCTTCATGGAGAAAGGAGGGGCTTCCTTAGTACCGACGATCAATGGTTGCGGGGAATCAGAACTCTGTTGCCCGCCGACATTTGTGGACATCGCAGTTAGCATGAGTGAAAAGCCAATCACAAGGCCTGTGGTGATCTTCATATGACCTCCTCTGAATGAGAGAAAAAATTTGGTGCGGGTGATTCATCGCAGCAGAAAATATGAGTCCATCTATTGATGATAAAAATTAATAGTATTTCCAGAAATAACGGATAGTGCCGAATTAAATTTCTTTGGTGTCGGACAAAATTGGACTTGCTTTTAACCCAAGTGACATTGAACTATAGGCGTTTTTTTAAACCAAAAAAACAGAATTCGCAATTAACTTTCATGAAACACCAAATAAATCAAACGGCTCTTATCTTGACAGGTACGCCATGCATACTATAGTCTCGATCAGCCGTGGCAGTCAATGAGAGTCTGTAACTACATGAAACCAATGAAAAGTAGGGAGCGGCGAAATGTCGACCTGGACGACCGATGTTGTCAATATTATCTTTGCAATTATCCTCGTGTTTATAAACGGCTTTTTTGTTGCGGCCGAATTTGCGTTGGTGAAAATCCGACCAAGCAGGCTCGACGAACAAGTAGCGCAAAATCGCCCATTTGCTGAAACCGCACGGTGGCTCACGCAACGGATGGACGCCGCGTTGTCGGCCTGCCAACTTGGAATTACCATGGCCTCCCTGGGCCTCGGATGGATTGGCGAGCCGGCCATCGCCACTTGCTGCGGCCGCTGTTGCAGGCAGCCGGCGTTGTTTCCGAGATTTGGATACATGGTATCGCCTTTGTGGTGGCGTTTACTGCCATCACAGCCGCTCATCTTGTTCTCGGTGAGCAGGCACCCAAGATATTCGCCCTGCGACGACCGGAAAAGGTTTTGTTTTGCCCTGCCGATGAAATTTTTTTACTTTCTTTCTTACCCGTTCATGATGGCTTTAAATGCAACCACCTCGTTTTTGCTGCAAAGTATCGGTGTCGAAGGTGTCTCTGAACACGACACAGTGCACAGCGAAGATGAAATTAAAGCGTTGTTACGGCTGGCTCACAAACACGGGGAGCTCAGCCGGTCCGAACACCGCCTGATTAATGCAGTTTTTGAATTTGATGACACCGTCTGCCGGCGCATCATACAACCCCGCAGCGATATCATTTTTTTCGATATCACCCGGCCTTATTCCGAAAGCATCATCCTGGCAAAAGAAGCCAAACACTCACGCTATCCTTTGTGCGAAGGTTCCTTGGACAATGTGCTGGGTGTGGTGCACATCAAAGACCTGATTGGCGTGTCCCCGGATAAAGAAAGCGTTTTACGTTCAATCGCGCGGCCGGCTCAATTCGTGCCGGAAACGCTGCGCATCAGCCGTCTACTACGGCAGTTTCAGGAGACGCATCAGCATATGGCATTTGTTGTGGACGAATACGGAACGGTCATCGGTTGTGCGACCCTGGAAGACGTGTTGGAACGGATTGTCGGACCCGTGGATGACGAATTCGACACAAATTTGCCGGATTTCGAGCCGGACGGCCCCGGTAGATTTATCATTACCGGCGGAACGTCAATTACTGCCGTTAACCGACAGCTCAAACTCCAACTGACTAGTGTTGAGGCTGAAACATTGTCCGGTTTATTGGTGGAAAAGACAGGTCAGGTACCGAAAATTGGAGTTCAGATCGAACTAGAGGGTGCGGTGGCCGAAGTGTTGGATATCAAAGGTTCAAGGGCTTCCCGCATCCGCATGGAGTTGAAGCGGTCCTCTTCGAAGGAGATCTAAAACGCTCATAGGTTGAGTGGTTCAACGTTCAAGGTTCCCGGTTGAGGTGTCCGAACCGTTCTCTAACAATTGGACGATACGCTAATTGGGCCGAATATAAGATCGAATTTGTCCACATCGAATCCGTAGGGAGAGATTATGAATTTCCTGTATCAAAACTATTTTTTTAGGGTTTTTATTTTTTCAGCCACGGTTGTGGTTCTGCTGTTGTTTTTATGCCTGAAAGGCGGGGCACAGGAAAAAACACCGGCAGATCAGCTGGTGGTCACCGCAGAGACACTGACAAAGGAGAGCGTCGGCGAGAAGCTGTCAGCGACGCGCAAAAAACTGGATGCCATATCTCACGGTGTCGGCAAAGATAGCCCGGAGGGGCTGAGCCGCACCGCTTTACAAAGGCAAATCGAGCTGTTTGAGCAATTGCTGGGCCTCATTGCCAAAGCCAAAGCCCAGGTAGTGCAGAAGGCTAGCATAGAGGACCGTTTGAAGAGTACTAATGATCAGCTGGAAGCCCTATCAGCAAAAAGTGCACCGCAGCCACCTGTCGCTGCCGATAAGAAGGGTTTTGAAAGCTTCAATGACAACGTCGATCAACAACGGGATCGGATCGCCGCCATGCGCGACACTATCGGCGAGCACCGCAAGCGTTTGGAAGAATTGCCTAATCTCATAGCAGGTACCCGCAAGGAATCAGAGGCGGCTGAAAAAAATGTCGCCCTGCTGACCGAAGAGAGTAAATCCGCCAAAACCGACCCAGAAAAGAAACTCAGTGCTTTAAGGCTGGAAAATGCGCAGCTTGAAAAACAGATCGCCTCGAAAACCATAAAGATTTTAACGGAAGAGGCGGATTTGGCAGCAGATCTTGAACCGGTTTTGAACGCTGAGCTGGAGCTGGCTGAAAAACAGCTCGAGCGTCTTGAGCAGGAGCTTGAGCTCTACAGCAAGGCTTATGAGCAGCAATTGGCGTTGGCGCAACAGCAGAAGACTGAATCTCTGGCTCGCAAAGAACAGGAGGCAGCGACTGCCAAAACCCCGGCCGCCCGTTTTATTGCAAAATGGGAAGCAGAGCTTTCCCGTTCGGAGAAAAACAAAGGCGACCTTGAACAGTTTATCGTCGGCCTGGAGCGGGATGCGGCCGATCAGGAAAAACGTCTGGCGACGGAGAAGGAAGAACTGGCCGGAATCCGGGAATTGCTCAAGCAGACGGGAGCATCGCGTAGAGCTGCCGATCGCATCAAACTCACCCTGCAGCAATTAAAGCTTCGCCGCCGCGTGCTGGCCCGACCCTTCCGGCCGTGGTTTTCCCAGACCCTCAACGGATTCCGGGACCGCCGTTTTTCAATCGAGGACACGCTCTTTTCCATCAGGGAAAGCTGGAAGAATGATGTCGAAGCCGCCATGGCCCAGTTGCCCGAGGGAGAAAAAGCGGCCTTCAAAGCCAATGCAAATAGTCTACTAGCCAGATTTCGGGCCGCGCTGCAGGATGAGAAAGGTCTTTTGACCGAAACGATCAGCCTTGGGCAACAAATCCAGATCACGCTGCTTGTACGCATGGATACGCTAAATGAGTTGGAGCGCTTCATCCGATCGAGGGTTTTCTGGCTGCGAGATGATAAGGCCATCGGAGTGGATGTTTTAAAGCCCGTTGGCAGCGAGGTCGGCAATCTTGCCGTGTGGTCACGCAAGATTGTGTCCGCTGAAATGACAACCTGGCTCGGTGGAAGACTTCGAGGTCCTGCGCCGATATTTTATGGTTTGATTCTATTCATCGCTTTACCCGTCGGACTTTTCTATGCCCGTCAACGGCTGCGGCGGATAACCCGAAATCGCATCCAGTCGACCGTTGGCCGCGGTGTCGGTACTCTCGACCGAACGTTTGTGATTTTCGGGGCCTTGATAAGTGCCGCTCTTCTACCGGCGTATCTGTTGATCTTATCCCGGTTTATAGCGTCTACCGATATGCCCCTTATTTTGAGGCCGGTTTTAAGCCGTACCTTGGCCTTTGCGGCATATTTCCTGTTTTTCTGGTTTTTGACCCGCTCCTTTCTGGCCCGTCGTGGCATTTTCCGTTTTCAATTTGATCTTCCGCCCGAGGCAGCGCGCACCCTTTACAGGTCACTGCGCATAATTTTAATCGGTTATGTCACCTGGCTGCTGTTCTGGCAAGTTTTGCGTGCACCACCCTTTATGTTCCAGGCATTGCCACGGGTTTTTTATACCCTTTTTGAATTCATGGCCGCAGCGGCCGTCATATGGCTGGTGAGACCTAAGTCTCCTTTTGTACAGCACATTTTTATCTCGAAATTTCAAGGATTTCTTGCCCGGTACTGGTCGTCATTCAGCATGCTGTTGATCCTCATCGCCATAATTATTGTCCTGCTTGATATGATAGGTTATCGCTACGGCGCGCAGCGCCTCGCCCGCAGCTACGCACTTTCGCTTGTGACGCTGATTCTGCTGCCGCTCATCTATAGGAAAGTTCTTTCGATGTTACATGCTCTATCCCAGCGGAGAAAAATGCTGACACCTGCTGCTGCTCCGGGCGAAGAAGAAGTTGCGGAAAGCAAAGTCGAGGTTCAGATTCACCGCTTTGCAAGGGTCGTTTTTATCCTTGTCGCCATCATTTTACTGGCCAATTACTGGGGTATTGACACCCAGGCATTTAAAACGCTTGACGAACTTAATATATATCGTATTCGAGGAGCGGGAGATATTATAGAATTTGTTACCGCGGCGGATTTGATACGCGCCGTATTGTTCCTCATGGCGACATTCTGGATCCTGCGGGCCCTTCCCGGTATTTACGAGTTTACCCTCTTTCCGCGCCTGCGTCTCGACGAAGGCATGAAGTATGCCACACTTACCATCTCCCGCTACAGCATCTTCGTGGTCGGAATGTTGCTGACACTCTCTGAGATGCACCTGGATTTGGGCCGACTCGGCTGGTTGATGGCGGCAGTGGGCGTCGGGCTGGGCTTCGGTCTGCAGGAGATTGTCTCCAATTTCGTAAGCGGTATAATTTTGCTGGTGGAAAGACCCGTGCAGGTTGGTGATACCGTCACAGTCGGCAACATGTCCGGGTCGGTGCGCCGTATCAATATCCGGGCCACCACCATTCTAAACTTCGATCGCCAGGAAGTTATCTTGCCCAATCGCAGTCTCATCACCAGAGAGGTTACAAACTGGACCCGCGGGGATACTATCAATCGGCTGGTCATCACCATCGGGGTGGCTTACGGCAGCGATATCGAGAAGGTCAGCGAGATTTTGATGCAGATAGCCTGTGAAGACCCCGATGTGATGAAAGATCCTGCACCATCGGTGGTTTTTATGCAGCACGGCGAGAGCTCTCTTGATTTTAATCTCAGGGTTTTCATCCCCTCGCCGGCATTTATCATGGTCGTGCGCGATCGTCTCAACAAAAGAATCAACCACGAGTTTGAGGAACACGGCATCGATATTCCTTTCCCACAGCGCGACCTGCACATCAGATCGAGTGTGGTCGAGGCGCAGGGTTTAGGGCTGGATAGTGGCAGTACCGATTAGTAAAATACTGCCTTGGTTGTTTAAAATTAGTACGAATCTGATTAATTTTTGAATTGCTGTCCCCTATAATTATATTCCGCAGCAGTTTAGAGTTTTACTTCAAAGCAGACGATGGGCTAAACATGTCGCAAAAAGTGGATGATCCCCATCTGTTACCGGCAAAACAAGTTTAAAAATCAAGGTAGTGGGGTGGCAATTTTTAAGCCCTTTACGCTTGATCATTAAACGAGTGAAATCGTTCAATGAGGAGGCAAAATCATGGCAAGATTTTTCAAGAAACGCGAAGAAATCAAGGGTCTGTCTCCGGGTTCTTTGGTTTTCGTCGGAACTAAAAAGGTCGAGAATGTTCGAATTCGAGTCATCGATTACGATGGGACTCAATTAAAGGAAGACGAGTTAAAAGACATTGCCCAGGGAGCGGAATTTAAGCGCACAAACACAGTTACCTGGATAAATGTTGACGGGCTGCATGATCTTGCATTGATGAAAGAAATTGGGAATACGTTCGATTTGCACCCGCTGTTAATGGAAGATATTCTTAATACCGGACAACGCCCTAAACTTGAGGAATTTGACAATTGTCTTTTCCTTGTTGCAAAAATGCTTCGTTTCGACAAAGAAAAACAAAGAATCATATCCGAACAATTAAGTATGGTGCTGGGCGAAACCTTTCTGCTGACCTTTCAGGAGCAGCCGGGAGATGTGTTTGAACCGGTTCGAGAGCGGATCAGGAAACAAAAAGCGAGAATTCGGGCATCGGGTATCGATTATCTGGCATACGCTTTGTTGGATTGCGTGGTCGAAAATTATGTTTTCATCGTTGAAAGATTGGGCGAGCAAATTGAAGACCTGGAAGAAGAAGTCCTGGAAAGAGCCGAACCTGCGGTGATGGAAAAGATTAATTTATATAAACGAGAAATGAATTTTATTAGAAAATCCGTTAGACCGGCCAGGGAGGCTGTCATGCAGCTGCTAAAATTGGATACCGAACTCATCAAAGACCAGACAATTCCCTTTTTAAAAGACCTTCAGGATCTGATCACCCAGGCTACGGAGGCTATCGATACTTACCGGGATATGCTTTCGGATCAATTGAACTTGTACAATTCAGTTATGAGCAATCGAATGAACGACATTATGAAGGTGTTGACGATTTTTGCCGCCATATTCATTCCGCTCACATTTATTGCCGGCATTTATGGCACAAATTTTGAGTACTTACCCGAGCTAAAATTTAAATACAGCTACTACTTTTTTTGGGGCGTAATGCTTGGGGTCGCAGCTGTAATGTTGATATTTTTCCGAAAAAAGAAGTGGTTATGACGGATTCGATAAGATTGCTTGCTCGATAATAAAGATATATATTGTCACGTATTCAACAGATAGCTACTTCGAACAGTATACCAGCATTTCTATGAGGTCTACACGATTCTGATACATAGCGGCCTCGCCCTGCCCAGTATGCCACCCGTTGAAAAGAGGGTGTGAAAAATTACTCCTATGAAATGGCAATTTAAAAATGAAGCTGGTTGATATTTTTACCGACATGAACCCGGTTTTGAGAATTCTTCTCGTTATTGTTTTGGCTGTGGTTGCACATTTTATCGTCAAGACCATCCGCCGGGTGAGTCAATATTTATTGACGATGAAGGTGGACAGTAAGGAAACATCGCAAGAGATCCTGACTCGGAAATACCCCGTACTTGCCACCATCATCACCATCTTGGTCAGCGCAGTGACGTTTACGATTTATTTCGTGGCTGTCGGCATGATTCTGCGTGAATTTAAAATCTCACTGACGACCTATTTTGCCAGTGCAACGGTCATCGGATTGGCTGTTGGTTTCGGTCTGCAAGGATTTGTGCAGGATGTGGTGATCGGTCTCACCTTGATTTTTTCGGATGCGTTGGCTATCGGGGATATGGTCAAGCTGGGCGATGAAATCGGCAAGATCGACAGCATCGGACTCAGATTCACCGTGCTGATTAATTTGCACGGTCAGCGGATTATCATCCCCAACAGAAATATTTCCACCATTAGCCAGTTTCGCGGCGGCTGCATCCGTGCCTACGTCGACATTCAAGTGCCGCAGGAAATCGATGAAAAGGAGATGTTCCAAACGGTTCAAGCAATTGGCAAGGGCATGTACAACCAACACCGATCTATCATCTTATCCTCACCGGAAATCTTCGGAATTAAGGAAGTCAAGGACGGTCAATGGCGTTATCTGCGTATCAAGTTCAAACTTTGGCCGGGACAAATAAAGATCATCGAAGAAACTTTCAAAGAAAGAGTGGTCCAGGTGCTCAAAATGACCTATGCCGATTATGCTTCCTGGATGATTACGGTGACCTACAAAGTTGAGTAAACCAGCAGACCGGATCAAGCTGTGCCTGAAACGACGCGAATCTCCAACGGGTTGCTGGTATCCAGGTGAACATCTCGCTGGGGAAAAGCAATCGTTATGCCGGCCTTTTTAAACTCGTTGTTAATTTGCCGGTTTAACCTGTTCACCATGGGATACCAGTTGTTGATATTGTTGATAAAGGCACGCACTTCGAAATTGAGACTGTTGTCTCCAAAACCCGTAAATATTGCCGATGGCGCGGGTTCTTCTAGCACCATCGGATTTTCCCGGGCGGCATTCAACAGTAGCGCCTCAGCCAAATCCGTATCGGATCCATAAGCAATCCCCACCGGTATCTTGATCCGCAGGACTGGATCGGAAAGAGACCAGTTAATCAGTTTGCCGGTGATAAATTCCTTGTTGGGCACGATCAATTCACGCCGATCCCAGTCAGTGATGGTTGTGGCGCGGATTCGAATGCGCGAAACCGTGCCGCTCGTCTCACCAACCGTCACTGTATCGCCGACGCGGAATGGCCTTTCAAATAACACAATTAAACCGCATATGAAATTTGCAACAATTTCCTGCAGCCCGAACCCGAGACCCACGCCCAGGGCGGCGATGAGCCATTGCAGTTTTGCCCACTGCAGTCCGATGGTATTAATCGCCAGAACAATTCCAATGGCCGTGATGGCATATCGGGAAATCCTGATAAATGCATAGCGGGCCCCGGGATCCATTGGGATGCGATTGAGCAGGGTAATTTCCAGCAAACCCGGCAGGTTTTTGGCCGAAATAAAGGTAATGACCGTAATGAGAATGGCTAACACCACATCCGCCAAGGTAATCGGTATGGCTTTTGCCGCCCCGTCAACCATGCTGTTGTAGCTCCAAAGGTTTATTTCTTGTAGGATTCCAAACGCCGGGAACACCGGCTCCCAAATCAGCCACAGTCCAGTCAGAAGAAGTATAAAGACAGCGGTGCGAAGCAGCGTCCGGGTCTGTTCATCAATTTGAGTCAACCCGACTTCGGGCTCCTGGATCAGCAGGGTTCCGGCCTGGGTATCAATGCTACCCTCCTCAGCCTTTTGTCTGTCAAGCTTTTCACGGTCTAGTTGCCTCTTCTTCCGTGCTTCTTTTAGCGCTATTTTGCGACGGGTAAGCTGCAGCCAACGCAATGTCAGATGATTTAAAACCATTAGAGACATTAGCAGCAGCGCCGTCATGCAAATTAAATTGCGTACCTCCAGCGCCGAGTAACAATAGCCCAAAGCCGCCAGGACGACGGCAAACAAGGGGAGTCCGACTGCCAACGGATACCAGACGAATCGCAACCGGGTCAGCAGATCAGATTTATGGTATTTCAGCAGGTGAGCGACAATCCCGCCGGAAAATTGTAGGGATTTTGCAATGCATATCGATACTGCCATACCCTGGACCATCAACGCCAGTTTGGACAACGAATCACTGTATTTGATTTCTCTGGTCGCCGCCATGGCTGAGACGACAAATTCGGCGATTGCCGCCAGCGGAATCAACCACCGCAGGTTTCTTTGCATGGTTTGCCGCGCCGCCTCAGGCCATTCGAAATGGATATGGCCCAACCCCTTATCCTTGATTAAATAATAGAAAAATCTCAACGCAGCCAACATTTCCGCCGTATATACCAATCCGTTGGAAACAGCTCGCGTGAAAACATTGAGTTGAGGTAAATTGAGCAGCAATAACCCCCAGAGGGCCATGAGAAACGGCCAACCGGCAGCCAGATAGATCGTCAGGGCAAACGTCCAAAGGGTTAGAGTAAAGGAATCGTTTCGATGTTTACTCACAAGGCCGGCTACTCTGGCCATATCTTTGCGGGCCCATCTCCTTCGGCCCAATAAAAATCCTGTCATAAGCAGGACCAGGATCCAAAGGCCTGTATCGTGTTTGAAGGAAGCCAGTTTGTCTGAAATCAATCCCCACCAGTTATCTGGAGCGAGCATCCAGCCTATGGCGATCGGAAATCTATTTAAATCTTCAAAACCCAGGGGCTTTGAGCTTCTAATCCACAGCAGGTGCCTGTCAAGGAACTCGGCAAACGCTTCGGCGCCGACAGTCAGTTGCTGTTCGGTATATTCGAGGCTTTGCAAATCACCCAGATATCGCAGATATCCGTTTTGAAGCTTTTCAACCAGGACTCGTCGATCGATCAACAGCTTTCTCACATCTGATTTTAATTGGGAGAGTTTATCCCCGGGAAGTGAACCCAGCGAACCAATTATGCGATCGAGTTCGCTGTCGAGGTTGGTCAGGTCAAGCCTCTTGTGATCCAATTCAATCTGGGCCTCTCGAATTTCACTCATTTTTTTTAAGCGTTTGGCCGATTCGAGACGATACTGATCTGAATCGGGCAGCGCCTGACGCTGCGCGCGCAGGGCTAAACCGATGGCGTCGGTCAGCACCATGGTATCGACTCTTTGACGGGACAAGGCGTAGTCTTCTTTGAGTTTCTTTAACTGTGTCTGCATACGCTCGATTCTTTTGGTTACCTCGGCTTCGTCCCGGATCAATTCCTCAAGTGCCTCACCCAGCTCGATATTGATATCAAACTCCTTTTTGAGAACTATCGGCATTTCCGGTGCCTTTGTTTTTGCTTTTTCAGCAGCTTCCCTCGCTTGCAGGGCTTCATGTTGACGTCGTTTCTGGACCTGATCCTGCCAGGTTTTGATAAAAGCTTTTCGTTTGGTAACGTATCGACTCGCCAGGTCGCGTTCCGCCGTCATTACGGACAGCAGGATATCCTGAGACGTCATCTGCAGCTCGTATAGTTCAATTTCGGCCTGCAGTTTGCTTTGCTCGGCCAAGTTCAGCAGTCGCTGGCCTCGGTCAGCAACGATTCTTCTTTGTTCGCGGTATCCGTCTCCTGTTCAGTCTGGAGCTCCTGCAACCGCTTTTTGGCTTTGGCAACGGTTTCCGGAAGCTGTTGCAGAAAATCCTTTTGCTTGCCAAGCTGAATATTCCAGTTGCTGAAGTTATTCTGGAAGTTTGTCAATTCGGCCTCTTCTTGCTGCAGGCGTTGTTCGAGTTGCAGGGTGGACATGGTCGAAGCCTCGGTTTCAACGACACCTGTTGTCGGCATTGGTTCGTCGATTGCGGATTGAATTTTTTCGAGCCTATCCGGCGCACTTTTTATAGTCTGTGAAATTTCATCTTTTTGTCGACTTATCTTATCCGCAAATTCACGAAATTGAATCGCTTTATCCAGTAAATTTAGAACGGTTTTTTTATTGATATCATCCAGGTCCCCAGTGCCTTCAACTGAAGTTCGTTTAGCCTTTAACTGGTCGAGGGTGATATCTTCGGTAATGGAAGCCCGCATCCCCAACGGTTTCTCTGAAGATTGCGGTTGTGTTTTCGATTGTCCCCAAGCTGTTGACTCCTCCATTACTGCTAATACGGAGAGAAGAACAATTCCGAATGAGATCCGGCGATTTATATTCTTTAGCATCTTTATTGACTCCTATTGTTGCCTGTTAATGCGTTGTCGATTGATTTTTGTTTACTTTGAAATCTGGATTTATGTCAAGAACAGCTCGTTTTATTCCGTGAGCATTTACAAATCAGCAAGAGTGGGTTAACGGATAGTTGAGCAAGTTTTCCGGTTTTTCAAATCAAGCCCGTATATCTAATGTTAAGGAGAATTACCTTATGGAGAAAAAAAGATCACTTCCTCCGATTGTCGAGAAAACCTTATTTTCATGGATATTTTCCGGCCATCTGAAGCTAAAGATAATTTTGATGCTGACTATAGTCGTCACGGTATTCACCAGGGTATTTCCCCTGGAAATGCAAAAGCGCATCGTCAATCAGGCCATTAACCTCAAGGCCTTCGACTTGTTGCTGATTTACTGCGGTTTGTACCTTGCGGCGGTTATCCTCAACGGCGCATTCAAATACCTGATCAGCATCTTGCAGACCATCATCGGACAACGCACCGCGGCCGGTATGCGAAAGGAATTGTATCAGCACACCCTCAATTTACCGCTTGCGTTTTTCAGAAAAACCCAACCGGGGATGGTGGTCCAGTCGTTTGCCACCGAGCTGGCCACTGCCGGAGATTTTGTGGGTATGGCTGTCGCAATACCCGTTACCAGTGTTTTGACCTTGGTCGCATTTGCCGTTTATCTTCTATGGCTGAACCCGCTTCTGGCGGCCGTTTCGTTTGCTGTCTATCCGTTGGCCGTTTTCCTGATTCCCTGGCTTCAGAAAAGAGCCAACCTGGAAAACAAAAAGCGGGTGGATGTTTCCCGCAACCTTTCCAGTAAAATCGTGGAAGCGGTTTCCGGCATCCATGAAATTCAAGCCAATTGCGCCTACACGGTTGAAAATCGCAAATTCGGCGCTATTGTGGATGAATTGCTGAAAATCAGAATTGTCTGGAACCTTTACCGCCAGGGGATCAAGGTAATCAGTAATTTTTTTACGAATTTCAGTCCTTTTCTTATCTTCATTCTGGGTGGCTATCTGGCCATCAACGGTCGTTTAGAGCTGGGTGCCCTGGTGGCATTTTTGTCGGCCCAGGAAAAAGTATTCGATCCCTGGCGAGAACTCATTGATTTTTACCAGTCTTACCAGGAAGCCTCTGTAAGTTATAGCCGCACCATGGAATTTTTCGATGAGACACCTGAATTCGCCATCGAGCCGGTTGGCCGCAAACCCTTTCAGCTGACAGGAAACATCGAGATTAACAATCTGTCATTCACCACCGAAGGAGACATCCGGCTGTTGGATAAAATTAATTTATGCATTGACCCGGGTGAGCAATTGGCCCTCGTCGGCTTTTCGGGCAGCGGCAAGAGCACCCTGGCCCTGTGTATCGGCCAGCTTTTCAGATACACGGAAGGACAACTTAAAATCGACAACCAGGAAATTAGTCAACTCACCAAACTGGACATCGCATATAATACCGGCTTTGTGTCGCAGACCCCGTTTATCTTCGATGGAACCATCGCCGAAAATCTCCTTTACGGTTGCGCTGCCCAGGTTGAGGCCACCGGGGGTGACTCCTCCCGGAAGTTGCCGGAGCTTGACGAACTGATTGCGGTCATC
>JASFFJ010000122.1:0-13901 GCA_050124355.1 Desulfobacterales bacterium
GAATTTCCGTAACCCTTTGAAATCATTTGGCGTCCCCAAGGGGATTTGAACCCCTGTTGCCGGCGTGAAAGGCCGGTGTCCTGGACCAGGCTAGACGATGGGGACACAGGTTTTTTGCATAAAGCAGAGAGCAAAGCGCATGGGGAAATATCCGATTTTCAAAACGTACGCTCTGTCCTTAGCGCTGTGTGACATGCTTTATAAAATTTGTATATTGGTGGGCCGTGCTGGGCTCGAACCAGCGACTCTCTGCTTAAAAGGCAGATACTCTACCGACTGAGTTAACGGCCCCTTGAAATCCTATTACTTAATTCCATTCTTCATTAATGTCAATAAAAATAGTGATTATTTTAATTATTTGCGCCAAAATTCCGGCACCACCAGGATAATCACACCAAGGTTGAGCGGTTCAGGGTTCAACGTTCCGGGTTGAAAAATACCCAACCCGCTCCTATCAAAGAGGGGCAGCATTTATGAATTATTGCCGCCTTTTCACCCAAAAGCACCACCGTTTTATTTAATCTTTCATCAATTTCGGTGCAGCGTTCGGGATTTTTTACGATGATCTGACATTGAAGGCCATTGCCCTCCAGGCTGCCGGCCTGGCGAAATCCGATATTGCCACCACCGATGATCAGCGCCCGCTTCAAGGATTGACCGGATTTGTCGAATACCGCCAGTGTCTCCTGCAGCTTATATTCGCTGCCTTAGCGCTCCGCTTTCATTCCCCATTCCGCATTCCGACTTCCCTCCGGGGCGTAGGCCCTAATGGCCGGAGGTCGCATTCTCTTTAATCTTGCCTCCCCAGGCGAGCAAATTTTGGACAATAAAGTCAATCACGTCTTGATGGGCCTGTCGTCCCTTGCCCTCCACAACCAGCGGTTCGCCGAATTTGAAATATATCGCCTTGTGGGGATCAATGGGTCCCAGCTCTTTAATCCATTTCCCGTTCTGCTGAAAATCTGTTTTAACGGCCACCGGAACCACGGGAACGCCGTTTCGGGCGGCCAGTTTAATTCCCAGGGTATTGAACCCTTCGACATCAAATTCAACGCTACGGGTGGCTTGGGGAAAGATGAAAATCGACCCCCCGCTTGAAATGAATTTACTGCCCTCACGCATCACCACTTTCAAATCGTCACGGGGATTTTGTCGGGACACCGCAATCAGCTTCAGTGCGATCATAAAGTGCTTGGCAACCGGATAGTGACGCAATTCTTCTTTGATGACAAAATTTACTCTGTTAAAGGCCAGAGCGATGCCGGGAAGAACGAGGGTCTCAAGAAGGCTCATGTGATTGGCAATGTAAACCACCGGTCCGCTTTGATGGGAGAGTGCTTCCAAACCGGAAATATTAACTTTGCCGCCAACGGATTCAACGGTCTTGAGAATTCGATGGGAGAACCAGGCCCACTTTTCATCGTCAAGATCACCTCGTCGGCCGACAATGCCGGCGTGGGTGATAATTGACACCAGCCGCAAGTAGTAGATGAAATTCAGCCAGCTCGGAAAAAAGCTACCGAAAACCTTTCGCCGGGGTGGCGTTTGGTAGCCGAACTCGGATCTAAGTAGATGATGATATTGATCTTTGGTCAATTCCGGTACCGAGACAAAATCAGGCTGGCGTTGGTTCCACCAAATCCAAAAGAATTGGTCATGGCATGTTCGACGCTGGCTTTACGCACCACATTGGGCACATAATCCAGGTCGCATTCTTCGTCAGGTTGGTCATGATTGATGGTTGGCGGAAGCCGGCCATCATGAATGCTCAAGGCCGTGAAAACCGTCTCAATCCCGCCGGCGCCGCCGAGCAAATGTCCGGTCATGGATTTGGTCGAGCTGATCGCCATTTTGTAGGCATGATCTTGAAAAACCGTTTTAATGGCCAGGGTTTCAGCCAGATCGTTCAGCGGGGTCGAGGTGCCGTGGGCATTGATATAGTCGATTTTATCGTAGGAAAATTCGGCATCGTCCAGCGCCGCCTTCATGCAGTTGACCGCCCCGCTTCCGTCCGGCGGCGGCGCGGTCATGTGATACCCGTCGCTGCTCATACCGTATCCGGTCACCTCGGCATAAATTTTTGCACCGCGATCAAGGGCATGCTCAAGGGTTTCAATAATCAATATGCCGCTGCCCTCTCCCACCACAAAGCCGTCCCGGTCGCGCTCAAATGGACGAGACGCTTTTTGGGGCGCATCATTGCGAGTGGACAGGGCTTTCATGGAGTTAAAGCCGGCAATGCAGGTCGGATTGATCACCGCCTCAACACCGCCGGTAATCATGGCATCCGCCTGGCCGTTTTGGATTATTTTATAAGAATCTCCCACCGCATGGGCACCGGCGGCACAGGCTGTCGCGATGGAGGCATTGGGGCCCTTGGCGCCGTATTGGATGGAAATCATTCCGGGCGCCATGTTGCCGATCATCATCGGGATGAAGAAGGGACTTACCCGCCTCGGACCTCTGCGCTTCAATGTAATGCAAGTGTCTTCCAGGATCGAAAGACCCCCCAGGCCGCATCCGGTGATCACACCGACTCTTTCGGCATTGGTGTCGTCAATGTCCAGCGCGGAGTCTTCCAATGCCATACGGCTGGCTGCGATGGCATATGCAATAAAGCGCTCGGTGCGCTTGGCCTCTTTTTTAGGTAGAAAATCTTCGGCGTGAAATCCTTTGACCTGGGCAGCAATTTTGGTTTGAAATTTGGATGTGTCAAATCGTGTAATTTCGCCGACCCCGGACTTACCGGCACACAAGGCTTCCCAGGACTCCTGCACACCGATTCCCAAGGGTGTTACGAGCCCCACACCGGTTATCACAACTCGTCGATTCAAATGGTCCTCCCGTGAATCTAAGGATTTTGCTTATTATCAACCAGGATAGTAAGTAAAATGATATTTTGTAACTACTTGAAATGAGATTTATAATAATACCTATGATCAGCTTGTTCAAGGTTGGGGTTAAGTAATTCAAACAATCCGGATTGTCAAGGGGAATTAGGACACAATTTTACTCAAACTTCGACAGACAGTTAATCTTGGCCAAGGTTGAGAGGTTCAAGGAATATCCAATACGTTAACGTTCAGACCGGGTTTATTTGTGCACGGGTTGAAGGGTTGACTGGGTAGTTTAATTAACTGCGTGGTATCCGTTTGATGCCTGTCTCTGATTCTCTTCTTGATCAATACCCCGAGGTTAGCTATAACAAATTGCGCTCATTTCAATGTCATTCTTTACCAAATGCAGGTCGGTAACCATGTCGCAAATTCGCAAACAAACCATTAAGGGATTAACCGTCGGGGAGACCTTCACGGTATCACGCACGTTCACGGAACAGGACATGATATCTTTTGCCGATATCACCCGGGATTACAATCCCATCCATTTTGACCAGCGATTTGTAACGGCAAAAAAATTAAAAGGACGGATTTGCCATGGCTTGCTGGTGGGAAGTCTACTTACCGAAATCGGCGGACAAATCGGGTGGTTGGCTTCGGAAATGGACTTTCGTTTTAAAAAACCGGTTTATTTCGGGGATACAATCGAATGTTCACTGACCATTATACAGATCGACGGTCCACGGGCCAGAGCTGAGGTGAATTATCGCAACCAAGACGGAACCGTCGTACTGAAAGCCGAATTAGCGGGCATTCTCCCGGATAATCGCGAACGGAAGATCCTCAATGCCATTTTGCAGGAAAGCGTTACTTCGGATTAGCCTTGGCTTCGGCGTGGGCGGTTGTGCTTGAAGATGGCGTGGAACCTGCCGGCGATGCTGAGGATCTTAGCATACTGGAGCGGCCTTCAAAAATTGCGCCCTCTCTGATATCGATGGATTTCGCTTGGCAGTCTCCCAACAATTGACCGGAAGATTGGATCTCGAGCTGTTTGCGAGCCAGAACATTGCCAGTAATTTGCCCCTGGATAACGATGTTGTCGGCCTCAACATCGGCTTCCACGACACCGCTTTGACCGACAAAAAAATCACCGATAACCTTGATGGAGCCTTTAAAATGACCTTCCACGCGCAGATCTTCATCTCCCTGAATATTGCCCTCTATTTTTACTTTTTTGCTCAACAGTGACGTTGCGCCGCTCGTTTTTCCTGTTTCCATTTACATCTTTCCTCCAAATATCTAAAATATAATCGTTCATCGCCTATGACGCTGATGGTAAATTTTCTCCATTCTTTGCGGCGGTGACAGATTCGGTCGAAGATTGGTGCGACTCGACAGCAGCGGGTTTGGATGCTCGAGTCGATCTCTTACCCATTTGCATCTCGCCGTCAAAAACAGCACCATCCAGGATAGAAACTTTCGGGGTTACGATGCGTCCATTGATTCTGGCAGTATTGTCCATGTGAATTTTTTCAGCTGCCGTCAGATTGCCCTCGACGTTGCCGTTTATGGCAATACTGGTAGCATTAAAGTCCCCTTTAACCTTGGCACCTTGAGAAACCTTCAATTGGCCTTTCAAATTAAATTCTCCTTCAAAAGAACCCATGATGATCATATTGCCTTCGCCGGAAACGTTGCCGGTGATGTTGAGATTTTTACCAAAAATAGTGGTCGAATCATCAGCCCTTTCTTGCGGGGCATTTTTGAGCGTATTCTTGGGGTTACTTTGGAACGTGCTTTTGGGAGCGGCAGGGATATCGGCGGCAGAGGCCTCTTCTTCTTTTTCCTTTTTACTAAATAACGTCATTCCTAAACTCCTTTTGAAATAAGGTGGTTGAATGAAAGCATGCGACAAAGATTTTTTCATGCATACCCTTTAATGATATAGTAAAATAGCTAAAATGTAAAAAGATTTGGTGATGAATTCCTCTTTTTTTCGTGCTATACAACCAGTAATCATCAAACGACAGGAGCACCGCCATGAAAAAGATCCGCCCCTTATTGTGTCTTCTGAGTTTAATGCCTTCTATCGTCATTGCCGATGTGATATCGGATAATCCCACGTTTAAAGCGGCCAGAGAGAAACTCGTCGAAAAGCATATCGCCGGCCAGGGAATAGCCGATCCGAAGGTCCTGGCAGCCATACGTTCCGTGCCCAGGCACTGTTTTGTCCCCAAACGACTTGCCGCCAGGGCTTATGCGGACACGGCGTTGCCCATCGGATCCAGCCAGACCATATCGCAACCCTATGTGGTCGCATTGATGACGGAAAGTTTAAAACTCAACGACAACCAACGCGTACTTGAAATCGGAACAGGCTCTGGCTACCAGGCGGCCATATTGGCTAAAATCGTAAAAGAAGTGTACTCCATCGAAATAAAGGAAAAACTTCATCGCGAGTCGAGCCGGCTGCTGAAAGATCTTGGGTTTGCCAACATCAAAACCCGCCACGGCGACGGATACTTCGGCTGGCCGGAAGCCGCCCCGTTCGATGCGATCATGATCACCGCGGCCATCAATCATATTCCGCCACCGCTGTTAAACCAACTCACCGAAGGCGGCCGGCTTATTTTGCCTCTCGGCAACCCGTTCTCATACCAGAACCTGACGCTGGTTACCAAAACCGGGGGCAATTTTACAACCAAGCAAATTACCGGCGTCCTTTTTGTGCCGATGACGGGGCATGCATTGGATAAATAGCAAATTGCAATTTTTAAAAAATGAAATGAAATGAGCCAAATACACAATCCATGCCTGCAATTTTTCTAATCTCCATTTTCCTGGTTTCCCTTTCCACGCTGGCCTTTGAAGTCTTGCTTACGCGGGTGTTTTCGATCGCGCAATGGAACCATCTGTCATTTATGGTGATCAGTATTGCGCTTTTCGGCTTCGGTGCCAGCGGAACCTTTTTGAGCATCGTCGATTTTCGAAAAAACCGCCGGCAGACCGATCCTGTCTCCGGGGTCTCCCTGGCCGCCCTTCTTAGCCTGTACTCTGCGACCGTAATGCTATCCTTTTTATCGTTAAACAACCTGCCGCTGGATTATTTCAGGCTTGCAGTGGAGCCGGTCCAAAGCCTGTATCTGCTGGCAGCCTATTTGCTCTTGGCACTGCCGTTTTTTTTTTCAGGAATCATTATCGCCATTGGTTACACCGCCGCCCCGCAAAAGGCCGGCCTCGTTTACTTTGCATCCATGGCAGGCTCTGCTTTAGGCGCAATTGCGCCGGTTCCCTTGCTTCCCCATCTGGCGGAAAGCAAACTCGTGATCATTTCGGCTTTGATTCCTCTCATTCCGGCAGTGTTTGCAATATTGAAGATATCGCCTATAAAAGACCAGAAAAGCCAGCATCTTTGGTTATCACGGACAGTTGTGATTGCCGGCTGTTTGGCATGCCTTTGTTTTTCAATATTTTTATTTTCCCGGGCCGGCAGTGCTTTGATTCAAGTGAAGCCCTCCCCTTTCAAAGCGCTTTCCCAGGTGCTTCAATTTCCCAAAACCCGAATCGTCGAATCAAAAACCAGTATCCGGGGCAAAACTGAACGCGTCAAGACACCTTATATCCGGTTTGCGCCCGGCTTGAGCCTAACGTACACGGAAACCTTGCCCGACCAGCATGCCGTCTACTCGGATGGCGACAACCCGGTTGTGCTGTTCGACTTTAAAAAATTAGAGGATAGCCGGTTTGCCACCGCCATGCTTTCATATTCAGGCTATTTTCTGACACCATCGCCTGAAAACGTGTTGCTGATCCAATCCGGAGGCGGTTCGGCAATTGCCTCAGCCATTGCCGCCGGTGCGGCCCTCGTCACAATCATCGAACAACGCCCTGATCTGGCAAATATGATGCGTCGCCATTACCGGTTGCCGGTCATCACTGAAAGTCCCCGGATCTTTCTGGCACAAAACCGGGAGCACTATGATATCATTCAGGTAGACAACTGGGGAGCGTCCATGCCGGGTGCTGCTGCGCTAAATCAGGATTACTTATTCACCCTGGAAGCATTCGACGAATATTGGAACCATCTGACAGCCAGCGGGGTTGTCATCATTTCCCGCAAACTTCTATTGCCGCCGTCTGATTCCCTGCGCCTCTGGAGCACCGCTTACGAGACCCTAATCAAGAATGGTGTCGCAAGGCCTGGCAAGCATCTGGCACTTCTACGCAATTTCGACACCTTCACCCTGCTCATTTCAAAATCTCAAATAAATATTCAGCGTGTCGTTGAATTTTGCCAGCAGAAAAACTTCGACCCGGTATTTATCGATGGGATGCAGCGGGAGATGGCAAATCGATTTAACGTATTCGATGCGCCATTTCATTTTCAAGAAATTAGCCAGCTGGCAGCGGCCTACCAATCCGGCCGGCAAGACAATTTTTTCCGGATGTATTTGCTCGATGTTGCACCACAGTCTGACAAGCGGCCCTTTCCCGCCAGGTTCTTAAAGTGGCCCAAAGTAATATCTTTATACAAAAGCCTCGGGAGTCGCTTTTACACCCTGCTCATGTCCGGTGAAATCGTGATTTCGGTGATCTTTTTCGAGGCCCTCATTATCGCGATTTGTCTACTCGTAATCCCCCTGTTCCTGATCACGCGCGGGTCACCGAAACCGAATATTTCTCAGGCCGTCTATTTCTTGGGGATAGGCGCCGGATTTATGTTTGTTGAGCTTTATTTTATCAAATCAGTCATTCTCCTGGTGGGTGATCCTGTTATCAGTTTTACCGTGGTGGTTTCAGCAATATTGATTTTTTCAAGTTTAGGCGGGTTATGGGTACAAAACAAAAACGATCGGGATATCAAATTGGCAATGGCAGCGCTGATCGGGACGCTGATTCTGACGGTTGTAGGCTTTGAAATATCGTTAGCTCATATCCTAAAGCTCTTTGAGACCCTGCGCTACGTCATTGCCATTCTTTTTTTGATTCCCATCGGCTTTTTGATGGGACTACCCTTCCCGCTCGGCATGCGCCAAATCCTGAACAGCCCCGTTCAAAGAGCTTATGCCTGGTCGGTAAACGGTTGTGCCTCGGTGTTGAGTTCTGTTATGGCCGCCCAATTTGCCATCAGCTTCGGCATTCCTCTCATCGCGGCCGGTGCGGTAATGACCTATTTACTGGCCTTTACGGTGATCGCAAAAAGCGCTCGAGGTGGCTCGCAGGAATAAGGACGGTTGTCGCCGGATAGAATCGATTCGTTCTGTTTATTGCTGATAAGGGCATAAACGTGAGCCGGCGGCCAATCAGGCGCAAGGCTTTCTTCCAAAAGATTCTGCCAGCCAGTGTTCGTTATGCTTTACTCGTCATCGACGTCCTCATTTTCCCACGACTTACGCCGCATCATTCGCCTAATAAATCCTAAAATGGTCAACAGCGCTGCCAGGAAAAATAGGATGCCATAAAGATTGTCGGCAAAATAAACCAGCCAGCCGGGGGTGCTCTCAAGATGGGCGCGCCAATCATGTTCCAGTTTTTCGATGGAAATACCAAGACTTTTAATGGCGGCGGTTTCCATGGACGCGTCATTTCTCAGATGGTCCAACAAATCCAGAATTGCGGTTTTTCCGTGCTGTCTTTCAATGTAATTAACCACACTCTTACTTTGTTCATAGGCGAGCACCAGGGAGGCATTGTCGCGGGGAAAATTCACTGTCAGTTGCCTGAGATGCAGCAAACCATCGGATAAAATGGCCGCATTAAGTCCGGACCTGCTTCTGTCTATGAATATTTCCCCAATTCCATCACTGGCCCACTGACAAATGCCCTCTTCAAACCATTTCGCAAGGTGGTGATAGCCGATATGGCGATGCAGTAAAAGGTGACACAATTCGTGCTTAAAGGTGATACGCAGGGAAAAAGGGTGCCGATTCATCCTGGAATAATCAATGACGATCAAATTTTTTTCAGGAACTGCAAAGGCGACAAACAATTCGTTGCGGGATAATTTTCGGAAAGTCCGGCTATCCTTAACCAGCACCACCTGGGGCCTGACATCCAACTGCCAGCCAATTTTTTCTTCCAGCTCCTGCCTAAGTTCCGGATAAAGGCGAAGAAGTTCGTCAGCAGCGCCCTCCAGGGGCGGCTCATAGGCTACAGTCATATGATCATTTTGCATTACCGACGGTTGCGCCAGCGCGGGATATTGCAAAAAGAAAATTGCCGTCAGACCGATGAGGTAACTGAAATCTCTTATTGATATGGAATTTTTTGACACAAATCGAACTCTATTACACTTAACGCTTGAATTCAAATGGTAAAATTTGATATGAGTACCGACTCGGGATCGACCCAGAGTTATATAATGCGACAGTATCCCTAATTTACCAGAAACGGAAAGTGGCTCAAGGCTTTACATGCAAATTCAAGTAGATTGCTATGCCGGATACCGCGGTGAAGAAACCCCCCGCCGAATCCGAATGGCCACCTATAAAATCGAGGTAATAAAGGTACTGGATCGATGGCTGGCAACGGATCATCGCTATTTTAAGGTTATTGGCGATGATGACGCTACCTATATCATCCGCCACGATACCCTGAAATGGGAGTGGGAATTGGTGTTCTACCGTTCCGAAGAAGGCGTCATTGGTAGCGACAACGAATTTGGGGAAAGCTGAAAGCGTGTCCCCGAACACACCCTTCCCTTTATTTCTTATCTAAGAATGGGTCATGCTCGGATGCGGGCTTTAGTCGTTTTGTTGATGGCATAGAATATCAGATGTGGGTTAAGGAGATAAATCATGAGCGAAGATAAAACAATTGACATTTTAAAAAGTGCCATATTGCTGGAAAAAAGGGGACAAGCTTTTTATTCGAAAGTTGCGCGACAAACATCCGGCAAAGCTGTCAAAACCTTTTTTGAATTGATGGCGGATGAAGAGGTCAAACATGTTGACATCCTGGCGGAACAATTTAGAGCCTACCGCCAAAATGAGAAATTTATCCCGGGGGAATACCAGGAAAATCATGAAAACAGCATTTCTGCCAAAGTTCTGACGAAAGATTTGAAAGATGAAATATCTGCCGCCGATTATGAAGCGGCAGCGATTTCAGCGGCCATAGCGATGGAAAAAAATGCGATACAGCTATATTCGGACAGAGCATCCGCTGCGACGGATCCGAATGAAAAAGCACTTTACAACTGGCTGGCCAGATGGGAACGGCAGCATTTGAATTTTCTTGCCGAAATTGACAAAGAGCTGACCGAAGAGGTCTGGTACGATAATAATTTCTGGCCGTTTTAGTCGGTGCCATCCAATTTGCCAATGTCATGATCGTCTTCGGTTGCGCGCAAGCCGCCCCAGTGATGCCGATGATCGCTATATTCTCATCAGGCTCGCCACCGCCTCCACATGATAGGTATGGGGGAACATATCCACCGGCTGCACCTCTTTGATGCGATAATGGTCCTGCATCATCTGGAGGTCCCTGGCCATGGTGGCCGGGTTGCAGGAAACATAAACCATGCGGCCGGCGCCCAAATCAAGCACCTGCTTAACGACATCTTTGTGCATGCCCACTCTGGGCGGATCGATGATGACCACATCCGGTCGCTGGGTAAGTTGTGACAGGCATTGACGAATATCACCCTTGATGAAGCGGCAGTTTGATATACAATTTTTACGGCAATTCTTGACGGCATCCGCCACGGCACTTTCAACAATCTCAACGCCGGTAACGGATTTGCAATGACCGGATAACAAAATAGGTATAGTTCCCGTACCGCTGTAGAGATCCAAAATCCTTTCGGTACCGGTGAGCCCTGCATATTCCGCAACGATGTTGAAAAGGTGTCCCGCTCCCCGGGAATTGGTCTGAAAAAAAGAATTGGCCGAGATTTCAAACTCAAATCCGGCAATTTTATCCGTGATGACATCGCATCCCGCCAGGGTGCGTTCAACTTCACCGATAGCCACGCCGGCCTTGCGGGCGGTGATATTGTTTATGACCGATACCACCCCGGGATATCGGTCCATTAAACGATCAGCCAGCGGCTGGACCGTCCTGGGACTGTCTTCGGCCGTCACAATGTTAACCATCCAATGATCATGAGCCACCGAATGCCTTAGCACCAAAAATCGCCAGAAGCCGATATGACTGCGCAATCCATAAACCGGTTTGTCGGATGAACGCACAAACGCTCTGACCTCCGCCATTAATTGATTTCCCAGCGCCGGCTGCAGCAGACAGTGGCGAATGTCGATCACTTTGTGAAACGTCCCGGGCACATGAAGCCCAAGGGCAAACCCGTTATCGATATCGGTTCGTCCCAGTTCATGGGGCAGAAGCCAACGCCTGTCTGAACAGGAAAATTCCATTTTATTGCGATAGCCGAATATCAGTTCGGAGGGGATGGTATCATGAACGACTGTTTCATGAAGACGCCCGATGTGTTCAAGGGAATCCAGGACATGTTGCCTCTTGTAAATGAGCTGCTGTTTATATTTTAGAAACTGCCACTTGCAGCCCCCACAAAAACCGCTGTACTCACAGGGAGGGTTAATTCTGAAAGGTGATGATCTGATTCGCTCTACCACCCGGGCTTCGGCATAATTTTTTTTCTTCCTGAAGATGCGCAGGATAACACGATCTCCGGGTACCGCCTGATCGACGAACACGGCCATCCCATCCAAGCGAACCAGGCCCCTACCGCCGAAAGCGACATCCGTAATTTCAGCCTCCGCCTGCAGACCTCTTTTTATTTTCATAGCTCACCATTGCGACGGGTATTACTTTTCTGATACGTTTGGTATCTAATTTCAGCGGTTGAGTTTTGATATCGCCCAAAGAAAAAAAGGATGATAGCAAAACGCCAGCGCCGCTCAATGAGTAGTGTTTATACGAAATCAGGAAAAAATCAAGCAAGGAAAACAAGGATGCTTAGCGAAATGTCAAACATTAAAGATGTCATGTTTTTTTCCGATGGCTTTGAATTAAAGGGGTCTTTGCACCTGCCATCGACCCATCGTCCACCGTTTGTAATCGGCTCCCATGGGTTATGCAGTAGCAGCAGTTCCCCGAAACAGATTGCCCTGGCAGACCAATGCAATCGACTTGGTATTGCCTATTTCCGCTTTGATCACCGCGGTTGCGGACGCAGCGCTGGTGAGTTTGAGGAGGTAACTTCATTGGAAGCCCGCTGCAGAGACCTTACCGATGCGGTCAGCGTGATTTCCGGCCGAACAGATATTGGGGATCGATTCGGCCTGTTCGGCAGCAGCATGGGCGGTAGCGTTTGTCTCAGCGTTGCAACCGACCTCGGTGCCAAAACACTGGTAACATTTGCCGCCCCCATTCGGAGCCGATTTCTGGAGAAGAGACTACCAATATTTAAAAATTCAGGAAACCCGCCAAATTTTTTAGATACCCCAAAGCGTCGTTTCGATATCACCCGTCGGCTCCCGGAAATTTCCAGTATCTTGATATTTCACGGTGAGGCAGATGAGGTCGTTCCGGTTTCTCACGCCGAAGAAATTCACAACCTAGTGAAACCGCCCAAAAAATTAATTAAACAAAAGCAGGGCGATCATCCGATGAGCGATAAAGCCCACCAGAAAGTTTTCATTAGAGAAGCGTCGTTATGGTTTCGACAAAGGCTGAATGCATAAGACCATCGCCCCCACAAGTCAGTTTATCATCGCCCATGGTTTGATCACTTTCAAGGCCCGATATCGCAAAAAACCACTACATAATGAAGAATTTTATTCTTGACAGCTACATATGGTTTTAATATTAGATACCATTTATTTGTCTTTTCCTAATTTTGTAAAATTGAGTTTATTTATACGTATTGAATTTGCAGATGATTTTCAATCATCGCACCCGGTCGGAGGGGGCTCATTTTTCTTTGAGTAAATAAAAAAAGAAGGAAACGTATAGGGGGTAAACATGTCCATCCTCAATATGCCTTTTATATCACCAAAGGCGGGCTTGAGCAGACGAACATTTATGGGCGTTGTACTATGTTCAGGAATTTCAGGAATCTGCTCGAAATCTGCTTTTGCCGCCCTTGAAGAACTTACAACCAAGGATAAGTCCCTTTCGCTATACAATCCCCATACAAAAGATAGTTTTAGCGGGGTTTACTGGCGAAATGGGAAATATGTCACCGATGCTCTCAAAGATATAAATCATATAATGAGAGATTTTCGTGCAGATGACATCAAGCAGATTGACACTCACCTGCTGGACCTGCTCTCTGCGATCTCAGCAAAACTAAAACCTGATAAGCCTTTTTACGTGATTTCCGGATATCGCAGCCCAAAAACCAACGCCCAACTGCGCAAGCGCGGCAAAGGTGCGGTAAAAAACAGCTATCACATCCAAGGCAAAGCCGTCGACATCCGTCTGCCCGGCTATAAAACGTCGGCCTTGCGACGGACGGCCTGTAAATTGAAGGCAGGCGGGGTCGGATATTATCCTCATCAGAGATTTGTGCACATTGACGTGGGTCCCATCAGATATTGGAATGGAACCTAATTGGATGATGATCACCTTTGCATCGTAATCTCACCATCAAAATAACAACCAGGCGCCATCCGGATTTTGGCTGCTTTGAGATTGCCGATCAATCGCCCCTCGGACCTGAGTTCGACATACTCGGCCGATTCGATATTGCCATTGATTTCCCCTTCAATGATAACCGTGCGGGCATAGACATTGGCGATAATCTTCCCTTTATTTGCAATCCGGACAATCCCGCCGCAATCAATGTCTCCTTCTACGATTCCTGCAACCAGAATTTGGTCCCGGCAGGTAATCGTACCGTTGAATCGTGTGTCGCTTGCGATGACGGTTCCGGATGATTCTATCAAGTCTGCCGACGTTTTATGGTCCAGTTCAGTCGATGCTGTTTTTTGATGTTTAGAAATCATAATGCCAATATGCTGTAGATCTTCCGATACATCACTTAAAAGATCATGTCAAGGATGTCGCGATAAATACGCTTGACAACATCCGCGGCTTGTCTTAACAATTATCGCTCAGGAATATGGGTATCTCATGCCT
>JASFFJ010000123.1:0-13888 GCA_050124355.1 Desulfobacterales bacterium
AATACTTTCTTGCGGAGGTGCCCCAAGACCTTGTCGACCACAAAATCGAGGGCTGGTCACCGTCTGGTGTTGCCGGACTTACATCGCTTAAAGATATATACTAGGAAAAGACTTCGTTATCTGTTCATAAAAAAGCAATTTTTTGGTGCACAAGCATTTTAACCGAAGTGCGACAAGATGTTCGATACTAGATCCTGGCCTCCGGCTCGTAGAGCCAACAGAGCCTACGCCTCGGAGAGATACTGGATAATTTCATATTTGCAACCACTTAAGCAATCAACTAATCAACCAATTAACGATACCTGTATTCGAAAAAAAATATTACCATACAGGTTCAGTCCCGGAAGCCATTTTCGTCGACTAGGTGGCACGCTACCCGATGTCCGGTCTGATAATTCTTTAGCTGCGGCATATCCCGGCGGCAGCGGCTTACAGTGAAGGAACAACGGGTGTGAAAAACGCAGCCGCTGGGCGGCGAAATCGGGCTAGGTGGATCACCCTCCAGTTTAATGCGGGTTTTAACCCCATGTTTTATGGAATCGATCGTAGGAACCGCTGAAAGCAGCGCCTTGGTGTAGGGATGTTGGGGTCTGGCAAACAACGCGATACGGTCTGCTTCCTCCATTATTCGTCCCAGATACATCACCGAAATGTCATCGCACATATATTTGACAACGCCGAGATCATGGGAAATGAAGAGATAAGTGAGACCGAAATCTTTTTGTAGTTCCATCAAAAGATTGAGTATCTGAGCCTGGATGGCCACATCTAGCGCCGATACCGGTTCATCACATACAATGAGCTTCGGGCGGCTCGAGAGCGCCCGGGCAATGCCGATCCGCTGTCGCTGACCGCCTGAAAATTGATGGGGGAACAACTGGGCCTGTTCAGGTCGCAAACCGACGCGGTGGAATAGCTCGGAGATCCATTCTTCCCGCTCTTTTTTGCTGCCAATGCCCATCCGATCGAGCGGCTCGCGCACGATGTTGCCTGCGCGTCGCCGAGGATCAAGCGATGAGTAGGGGTCTTGAAAAATGATTTGCAAATTTCGCCGGAAATTGCGCAAACCTGCTCCCCTAAGACCCGATAGTTCAATTCCTTCAAACTCGATACTGCCGGAAGTCAAAGGCGCTAGTCGCATTACCGCCATAGCCGTTGTCGATTTGCCGCAGCCGCTTTCACCAACGATGCCGTATGTCGACCCGCGACGCACCGTAAAGGATAGCCCATCCACCGCTCGAACCACCACTGGAGTTCGACCGAATCCGCCTTTTTTCAGGGTGAAATAAACGTTAAGGTCTTTGGCCTGAAGGAGAATATTTTCTGGGTCGAGGGTTTTTGTCACTTCACTGTCCCTTCCCCAGCGGTAACCCAGCATGCCGCCCCGTGACCCGGATTTTTGTCGACCATGAGCGGCTCTTCCGCTTTGCAACGTGATTGGGCCAGCGAACAGCGAGGCTCAAAAGCGCACCCCCGCCCCAGTTCCGTCAATGCCGGGATGATTCCCGGAATTTCGGGTAGAGGTTGACGATCGAGATCCGGCTTGCCCGTAACGTGCGGAACACAGTTGATTAGACCGATGGTGTAAGGGTGAATCGGTCTGGTGATCACATCAACCGTCGGCCCATATTCTACTTTACGGCCGGCATACATGACCAAAACTCTGTCGGCCATTTCTGCGATAACCCCCATGTCGTGGGTAATCATAATAATTGCCGTGCCGGTCTTGTCCCGCAAATCCCTGAGAACATCGAGCACCTGAGCCTGAACCGTAACGTCGAGAGCGGTTGATGGCTCATCACAGATCAGCACGTCCGGTTCGCAGATGAGCGCCATAGCGATCATCACCCGTTGGCGCAACCCGCCCGAAAGCTGATGTGGATAAGCGCCAACTCGGCGTTCTGGATGAGGTATGCCCACTGCGCTGAAAACATCGATAACCCGCTTAGTCGTCGATGGACCATCCAATTCCAAATGGGCATTCAGAGCCTCGGCAACCTGGTTGCCCACCGTATATACCGGGTTAAGTGATGTCATAGGCTCCTGGAAAACCATGGAAATGTTTTTGCCGCGAATCTTGCGCATTTCTTCTTCATTTAGCGTCAGCAAGTTAAGTCCTCGCAGCTGTATTTCACCCCTTGCGATATATCCTGTCGGCGGCAACAAGCGCATGATAGATAAAGCGGTCATGCTTTTGCCGCAACCAGACTCTCCGACGATCCCCAGGGTTTCCCCGGCGCTCAGTTCCAAGTCAAGACCGTTGATAACCCGCGCTAAACCCTGGCGGGTATTAAATTCAACAGCAAGATCACGGAGGCATAAAAGTTGGGGTTCCGTCATTATCGTTGTCTTAGCTTTGGGTTATACGCGTCGTTAAGCCCGTCCCCTACCAGGCTGATGGCCAATGAGGTTAAAAAAATCGCTATGCCTGGAAATGTTACAATCCACCATGCAGTAAAGATGTGCTCACGCCCGTTGCCGATGATAAGGCCCCAACTCATCACATTGGGATCGCTCAACCCGAGAAAACTCAAGCCTGCTTCGAAGAGAATCGCCGTGGCAATATTAAGTGTCGCTGCAATGATCAGTGGCGGCAAGGCGTTGGGCAAAATAACCGACCAAATCAAGGTCCGATTGAAAGCCCCGGAAGCGCGAGAGGCGGTTACAAATTCCTGATTTTTGAGGCGCAAGAACTCGGCTCGCGTAAGGCGGGCAACATTGGGCCAGCTAACGACACCGATGGCAAAAGCCACCGTCGTCAAGGTCGGTGGAAACACGGCTACAATAACCATTGCGAACAGCAAGGGAGGCAAAACCTGAAAGAACTCGGTCACCCGGCTCAGGACAGCGTCTACCCATCTGGAATAGTAACCGGCAAGCGCACCGATCACAATGCCGATGACACACGTCAGCAGAGCCGCAGCCCCGCCCACGGCAAGCGTGGCCCGGCCACCATTTATAATGCCTGCCAACAGATCACGTCCAAGCTGATCGGTACCCAGTAACGGACCCCCTTCTTCACCCGGCGGGGCAAAAGGCACCCAGACCATATCGAAAGGATCGACCGCATAAATGAAAGGCCCGATCGCGACTAAGACGACAACCACCAGCATCAGGAAAAAGCCCGCGACCCCGGCCGGACTGCGGACAAACATCCGGAAGGCTTCCTTTAGAGGACTTTCGACGATTATCCTCTCGTTTTGTATCTCAACCATGGTGCAGGATATCTTTAATATTCATCTTGTCTTTATTCCGTTTCATTGATCGTCCAGGGTGATGCGGGGATCGATCAGTCGATAGCAGAAGTCTGTTAGAAGATTGGCCACAACAACGATCAAGGCGGAGAAAAAAAGCAGACCCAAGACGGTCGGATAGTCGCGGCTGAGTATCGCCTCGAATGCCAGACGTCCCAGTCCTGGCCAGTTGAAGACGGTTTCAACAAGGATGGCCCCGGCAAAAAGCTGGCTGAATTGCAACCCAGCCATGGTCACCACCGGTAGTATGGCGTTGCGCAGGGCATGTTTATAGATAACCAGTTTCTCCTTCAGCCCCTTGGCGCGGGCCGTTCGAATGTAGTCGGCATTCAGTGTTTCCAACATGCTGCCGCGTGCCAGTCGGCTGTATTGGCCGAGATAGATGAAGGCCAGGGTGAAGGCCGGCAGCACCAGGTGATGGAGCACATCCACCAAATATCCCAAAGCGCCGACCTCCTTGGCGGCATCATACATACCGGCTGTCGGAAATATCGGGATTATGGATGCAAAAAGAATCAGCAGCATGATGCCCAGCCAAAAAACCGGCATGGAATATCCACCCACCGATATGAATGTTACCAGATGACTCAAAAAACTGTGAGGCCTGCGTGCAGAAATCACGCCGATAATCGTGCCGATGGTGGTGGAAAAAATGAGTGCGCTGAGCACCAGCAAAAGCGTCGCCGGCACTCTGCCAAAAATGAGTTTGATGACCGGTTGGTTGTAGAAATAGGACTCCCCGAAATCCAGTCTGGCAAAACGTCCCAAAAAAATGAAAAGTTGTTCCGCAATACTCTTGTCAAGGCCATACTGAGCGCGAATGTCGGCTAGAATTTCCTCGGTGACGCCGCCCATTTCACCGGCGATCACCTGGGCCACATCACCGGGCGCCAGCCGCATCAATACGAAATTCAACACAATAACTGCAATTAGCAGAATCAGGGCGTGCAGAATCCGTCGCGCGATTCCGACAATCTCTTCCATCCCTTATCCATTATTGCTTTTTCAAGTAAGTTTCGTCCATGGGTGATAACGCCCCCCACACCGTCAGCGGCGGGTTTCCCATATTGACATTGTAAACCGTACGAAGGGGATCGACGTTGATATAGGCAATCGGAGCTTCGTCAACAACGATCTTTTGAAACTCGGTGTATAGGGCCTTGCGTTTTTCCAGATCGAGTTCACTGCCCGCCTTATTCACCAATTCGTCCACTTTGGGGTTGCAGTACTGCTGAGTGTTGGACCAGATCACACCTTTCTTTATATTTTCACAGACATAGGTGCGGTGGACGCCGATGACCGGATCCCCCCAATTATAGACATTGTCCATGGTCATATCGAAGTCCCAGTTGGAGATTCGCTCGGCCCATGCGCCAAAATCGGCAGAGGCACGGACTTTGACGTTTATACCGATCTTTTTGAGCTGGGGACGCAGGTAGTCGGCAATCAGCTTTTGCATTTCATCATAGTTGGGATAGTAGTCGCACTGGAGTGAGAAACGCACGCCATCGTCCTTAACAGGGTAACCCGCTTGATCCAGCAATTGCTTGGCTTTGTCTAAATCAAGGTTGTAATGATTGACTTGGTCCGTATAGTACGGGCTTCCGGGAACGATGGGGCCGGTGGCCGGCAGAGACCCGCCGTTATGAAGAACCTTTACAATGAAGTCACGGTCGATGGCATAGGCGATCGCCTGACGGACAATCTTGTCATCGAGGGGTTTGCGTTTGGTGTTGAATGCGAGCCAGTTGAGGGGCCCGACGGCTTCATAGCCATCGTTGGTGGCGACCAGATGATCTTCTTCATCGAGCATTTTCCAGTCCCGAATCGTCAGGGCCGTGACCGTTGTGTAGTGATACTCGCCCTTCTTGAGCCCAAGCACATGGTTGCTTATCGTTGGCACAATTTTAAAAACAATTCGATCAAGATACGGCCGGCCTTCAAGGAAATAGTCGTCGTTTCGCTCTAAAATGATATGCTCGCCCGGCTTGAATTCTTTCAGCTTGAAGGGCCCTGAGCCGACCGGGTCGGCATTGCGCGGATGGGTCTTCATATCCTGACCGTCATCATAGATATGTTTGGGAATGATCGGAGCCAGGCAGGGGGACAAGGCCAGCAGTAAGGCCGGATGTGACTTGGACAATCGCAGGACCGCCGTGTGGGGATCCGGAGTCTCCACTTTCTCCACGGCACCGAATTTGGTTTTAAAGGGATGGTTTGCCTTGTTGACTGCAATCGAAAAAGCCACGTCTTCGGAAGTGATCGGTTTGCCGTCATGAAACCTGGCGTCTTTGCGGAGATGCAGGGTCAGGGCTTTGCCATCATCAGACCATTCCCAACTCTCGGCTAGATAGGGTTGCGGTTTCCAGTTTTCGTCAAATCGGATTGGACTGGCAAAAATCTGAGATCCCGGGATTCCCGTTGGCGTCCCGGACTGCACGGCAGGATTGAAATGCCTTGGATTATCCCCGGTTACGATGATAAGGGTTCCCCCTTGTTTGGGTTCTGCTGCGGCGGAAATTGCCAGCGTGAAAACCATAATCCCCGTAAGCACAACAGTGAACAGTCTCGTTTGTTTTTTCATCTTCACCTCCTGATTTAATATTGGTTAATCTCTGTGGCCGACCATTTCGTATTGGGATCCAATGGATATATGGGACGCCTTAAATTTCGGAATGGAAACTGGCCGTAGTCGGAACTGCAGACCCCCGGACCCGAGACCACAATGATATGTCGGGCGATCGGCTCAAAGCCGGCCCGGAAGTGCTGCCGAGACTTCAAAATAACATAATCCTTCAATCGGGGGTCAACGCCGGCGTGCGTCAGAAAGGTCAGGTCGGAGGGTTCACAACGCTCCCTGCTGACAACCAATTCCATGGATCCGGTATCCAGCACGGCGGTCCCACCCAGATCAACTTTGAAGCCGGTCATCATCGGGCCTTCGATTCGAAAGCGTCCGTCAGTGAGGTTTTTAACTATCCCTGTCAGAACCAGCGGCTCCCCCTTCAGGTCGATCATCGGTGAATCGGTTTTTCCACCGATAGACACCGTTACCTTCGCACCAATTCCGGCTTCAGCCATGGCGGCAACTGCTTCTGGATCCCAGATGGGGCCGGCGGTGACATTAGCAAGACCCTGACGCAACACTTCCTTGATCACCGTCATGTCGTCCACACTGCCACCTGCGCCACAGTTATCACCTTCATCAGCCAGGACGACAGGGCCTTGGCCGGACATCGCTTTTGCTTTTTCGATGGACCGCGAAACAGGCTCCGTCTCGAACACAAAATCCTTCCGTCTTTCCCATCCTAAGTTAAGAAGTTCGCGTAACAACCCAGGGGCATTTTCAGCATCAACGTCACTTGCGATGATTGCGCTAAGGCTTACATGTCTGATGTCCGACAGCGGAAATCCCCCGAAAACTGCAGCCAGGTGCACCCGACCTGACCTTTCCGCTTCAATCGCCAGATCCATGATGTCTTTCATCGGCTGCCGGGCTGGTGTTTGCTTGATCATATGGGTCATCATGGGCAATGACCCCCAAATCGAACGCGGCTTGATTTCTCCTTTGATAGCGCGCAGCAAGGTTTGCCCGGCACGTTGACCGGTTGCTCGCATGTCGATATGGGGGTAAGTACGGTAGCCTGCGATAACAGTAGCGTTGGTTACCATTTCTTCGGTCAGGTTAGCGTGAAAGTCAAGTGCTACCGCAATGGGTAAATCGGGTTTGATCTGCCGGATGCGGCGTAGAAGCTCTCCTTCGCCATCGTCAAAGTCCTCCGTGACCATCGCACCATGAAGATCCAGCATTACCGCATCACATCCATCGGCGACCTCTTGGCAGATACGATCCGTGATTCTTTCAAAAGCTTCACTGGAGACAGGACCGCTGGGTTCCGCATATGCGGCTATCGGGATTTCAATCTCAGCTCCTTCCTTTTTTCCCAATTCAAGAAATGCGGCAAAGGCCATATCCACCTTCCCATATGCAGCAGCGGCATCATTTCCGGAGGGAGGAGACGATAAACCGGTGGTACCGGCGAAGGCTTCATATGGAGTTGGTAATGAGGAGAAAGTGTTGGTTTCGTGCTGCATGAGGGCGACGACAATTTTCATATGTGGCCTCGATATCTTATTCTGGAAGGATAATTGCTAATTGACCTAATAGGTAACATCGCCGGGTATGTCAATAAATAATTCGGTGTATTCAGAAGACCTGATCAACCATAAAGAAAAATAGCGCTTTAAATAATTCAAATATGCATTGTAGTAAAAGAGTACTAAACTAACTGTTAGAGTGCAGCGACGTCCTTGTTCGGTCTGCCGGGGCGACCGGATGGATTAAATTTATTCTCTTGACAAACTAAATCAGGCAGCCTTGCTGGAAGGCGTCGCTCTGCTGTCCCAACTTTACTGGGGGCCTGCCGTTGACGGCAGCCGGGATTTGTTGCAAGGTACTTATCTCAAACCTTTTGAGGTACTTAAGCCGGTACTTCACTATGAGCCACCCGACATCCTAAGCGAACTAAAGGCCATCAATACGTCTTTTTCAAGCGAAGATGAAATTTTTCAGTGCCTGGAGCAAACCTATGTTCGTCTGTCTATAAACAGTCGCGACGGAATTGCCGCCCCGCTATACGCTTCGTGCTATATGCCGGGAGGGACCCCTGAAGTTGATTCACCACTGATGGGTCCCCCTGCCGTCATGATGAAAGAGCGTTTTGAGTCCAAAGGATTATCCCTGGGGGACCATATCCACGCCCCTCCCGACCATCTTTCCATCGAATTGGAATACTTATACTTCCTGCTGGAAAGAGGCTGGTCCACCGATGATGCGGCGCTGATGGATGAAGCCGTATCATTCAGCGCTGAGACCATGCTCTCATGGGTCCTTAAGTTTCAGCAAAGACTCGTTGCCGTTGGAACCGAATGCCGTTTTTATCAGCTCATCACCGCAATCCTCTGCGCGATCCTGCGCTTCATCGGCGCATCAAGTCAACAATAAGTCTATTTTAAATTTGGGATGTTAGATTGCAACCTCCGGCCTGTAGGGATCACAGAAGCCTACGCCCCGGAGGGATTTGTTGTATCGCTTCCGGCCGTCGCTGCCATAGGCCACTATGGTGTAGTCGGCTTGCTCTATGGTTTTTTTATATATGAACAGAATACCTTAAATCCAAAATCTATATTCCAAAATTTATTCGGTTCATCGCATTTTGTTTGACTCTAAATTTCTTTTAGCCTCAATATTTCCCGTGCTTCCGCCGGTGTCGCAACCTCATAGCCAATTTGATGAACGAGAGACACGATTTTCTCGACGAGCACAACGTTGCTTGCAGCCGCCTTACCCGGTGCATAATAAACACTGTCTTCAAAGCCAACCCGTATGGCAGCAGCACCCATACCAATGGCGGTGGCCAGTAGTGAAAAATCCTGCATGCCATCATGAACAACCCCCCAGGGCGCAGGTTCGCTCAAACTCGATTTTAAGAAAAACAGGCTGTTGGGGTCGGCCGGCAGGGCCCAATGAAACCCCAAACAAAAACCAAAAGCAAGCGGAGGCTTCAAAACTTTTTCCTCCAGCAATTTGGTCACGGCTGTCAGCATTCCGGCTTCAAATATCTCCAATTCCGGGATAACATTCGTTTCTTCCATCCGTCGGGCCCAGTAGCGAATATCCGGCAACCGGTTGATATAGACTTCGTCACTGAAATTTACCGAGCCCATGTTTAGTGATGCCACTTCAACCCGTGGATCATTCAGGGCCACACACCGCTCCTCGAGGGAAAGCTCTGACAATCCACCGGTGGATCCCTGGATGATAATATCCGAGGCGTCTCTGATCAAATCAAGAGTGCGCGAAAACTGGGTCAAATCTTCGGTTTGGCTGCCTTTGTCATCCCGTACATGCAAATGCACAAAGCTGGCACCGGCACGGGTGCAGTCAATAACTTCCCGGGCAACCTCTTCCGGGGCAAGCGGATTGATCGACGGCGGTTGGATGTCTTTAGCCACCGGCGCCACAGCAACAATGATTTTCCTGTTTTTAATGGGTTCCATGTTTTCTGCCTCTGGAGTTCGTTAGAATCGTTTTGATCGTCGATTTGTTATAGTTAACCTGATTAATATTACTCCGCCGATTAAATACCTGAACCAATGTCATTCTGGCGAACGCCAGAATCCAGGAGAACAGCCTGGATGCCGGATTCGTCATCCCGGACTCGATCCGGGATCGACATGACGAGTGTTTCCTTTTACATTGCCCGTTAAATGCCTGAATCTTGCATGAATATTAATGAGAAGTTCGAATAGTATTTAATAACGATAAGTTGCGATAATTTCGAAAGGGACGAAAAATACTTAATTGGTAAAAAGGATAACGGTGAATTTTTTCATTAATTTTCACCCTTTGGGCGAGCCGGAGGCTTTCATATGCTGCGTTGCCAAGGGTTCGAAGTAAAGAACTACGACGTCACCCTTAGACGCCTTGCCTATGAAAGCCTCCGACTCGTGCAAAATCCAGGCAATAGATGATATCTGCTTGTATGCAGCTTATTCCGGCATTCCAGCATTGCGCAGTCCATTTTCGAACCGTTCTGCGTCACCGAGCCTTTTAAAAGGCAGCACCTTTCTGGGGTCAGAGATCGTTTCATTAGGAATATTTTCGAGGAAGTTAGCCACCGCCTCTTTCGCTTCATCTATTAAATTCAGCTGAGCAAGGCTTGAGGCAAGCACGGCATGCCCAATGCGCCAATTGGGTTTTCTATTAATACTCTTGCGAGCCCACTGCGCTGCCTCTGGATTTTCAATAACGTTCATTTGGATCTGGGTAAGGATAGCAGCAACGACTTGCTGGGTAATTTGATCTTGCAGATCAAAAATGTCTTTCAATTCACCGTCATACTTCTCGGCCCACACGTGGCTTCCCCTGCTCCCATCAATTAACTGAGCAGTAACGCGGACACGATCTCCTGCTTTGCGCACGCTTCCTTCAAGGATGTAACGAACACCAAGCTCATTGCTGACTTTTTTGACATCTACTGCGGGTCCTCGAAATGCAAAGCTCGAGTTGCGTGAAATTACAAACAACCAGGGCGAGCGGGATAACGCCATAATGATATCTTCAGTGATACCATCCGAGAAATACTCCTGCTCGATTTCGCCACTCATATTATTGAAGGGCAAGACGGCTATAGAGGGTTTATCAGGAAGAGGTAAACGAGTGTATTCCTCAGGGGATAGTCCGCTTGATGAATCAATTTCCATTATCACTCGAAATACTCGTATTGGCGTGCTGATGTTCTTAACGTGATGTACCCCGAGATTTTCGTATTCTAACCCGAGCCTGCTTGCGACCTGATCGTAAGTTCCACCGGAGATGCATATGCCCCCGGCATCTGCCATAGTCTCAAGTCGTGCTGCGATGTTAACACCGTCACCGTAAATCCGGTTCTTCTCCTCAATCACATCTCCAACATTAATACCGATGCGAAACTCCATTTTGCGTTTAGAGGATAAATCGGCGTTACGCTCGGCAAACTCCCGTTGAATCTTAACAGCACTATTCACCGTATCTACTGCACTGTTAAATTCAGCCATGAGATTGTCGCCAGTGCTATCAACCACCCGTCCTCTGTGTTGCTGTATAAGCGATGTCATCGAATTACGATAGGCGTTTAATGTTTGGATGGTTGCTTCCTCATTATCTTCCATCAGGCGGCTGTAGCCGACAACATCAGCACTGAGGATTGCGATGAGTTTACGTTTAAAACCTTCTGGATTCATGGCATTTTTTCACGTTTAGAAATTTTACAACGAAAATGTTAAAATCATCTCTGGCCATCAATACTGAAGACTTCTTTCAACCTACCGACGATTTCATCAACGGCTTCTTTGGCCTTGTCCAATTGCGCGGTCATTCGAATAAAACCGTGGATCATACCCGCATAGCGCGACAGCGTTACTTTCACTCCGGCTTCCCGCAGCCTTTTACCATAGGTTTCGCCTTCATCGCGCAGGGGATCGTACTCGGCCGTAATTATCAATGCCTGGGGAAGATCACTGATATTTTTCGCCCGCAAGGGAGAAACATAAGGATCATTTGCCTGATCTTCGTCTTCAATAAAGTGATTCCAGAACCATCTCATAAGGTCACGGGTGAGCATATAGCCATCCTTATTTTCTATATAAGACGGCGAGTTAAAACTGAAGTCGGTAATCGGATATATGAGAACCTGCAAGTCAATATGGGGGCCGTTGCGATCACGCGCCATCAATGCGACGACGGCTGCCAGATGGCCGCCGGCACTGTCCCCACCCACAGCCAGGCGATCGGGGTCTGCCTGGATAGCATCCGCATTTTGAGCCACCCAGCTTGTGGCCGCATAGGCATCTTCTACCGCGGCCGGGTGTCGATGCTCGGGCGCCAGGCGATAATCGACCGATACGACCAAACACCTGCTTTGTTTTGCAAGCGCATGGCAAACGCCGTGATGGGTATCCAGGTCGCCCATGACCCAGCCACCGCCGTGAAAATATACGAGGACGGCAAACGGCGGATCGCCCGAAGGGTAGTATAGCCGAATTGGAATTTCGCCTTTCGGTCCTGGTATCATCAAATTTTCTACCCTTTTGACGGCCAGTAAAGGATCAACCGGAGGTGTCAAATCCAGCATTTGCTTTCTGGCCGCTGTTGGTGATAGATCCTGATAAGCTGGCAGTTCTAGCGATGCGGTTTCTTCCAAGATTTTTTTAACCTGGGGATGTAAGGGCATAAGTTACTTCCTGAATATTGCATGAAAATTAATAGAAAGTTTGAATTATATTTAATAACAACAGGTTGTGATAATTTGCGAAATTAAGAATAATAAATACTTGATGGTCTCGTAAAAAGCCCTCAAATCGTCATGCCGGTCCCGGATCAAGTCCGGGATGACGGATCCGGCATCCAGAACATGTTGATATTACTGGATTCCGGCTTTCGCCGGAATGACGCTAACGCGTAAAGGTTGGCTTTTTACGAGTATGTCATACTTAAGTACTAAAAAATTCGTCCTGTTTTTGGCGCAGTTCCCATAAACATGATGATGATGAATCACGGGTGATCATCCCGTAGGTTAACAGTCTGCCTTCTTCAACGCTGCGTTTCAGGTGGTTGCCGGCCGCCATATAAAAGGGAATCGGGCTGTCAGAAGCCATCTTTTTGGCAGGCAGTATTTCAGGCATCAGGCCCGCTATCGCGTGATCGGAATCCAGAGTTAAACGATAATCTTGCGGCAATGTGCTAATTGCCCGCAGTCCCACATCGACCCGGGGTTTTAAGTCTATGCCGCCGGTGGTTAGCTTCAAACAGTGTGCTGCCAGCACCGACGTCGCAGTTTCGATTCCCAGCAGGTGATACGGTCTGAAAATCATTGCATGGGTGCCGGCGCGGTTGACAAGATGGCCTTTTTCCTTCAAAAACTGCCATGTTTCTCTTCCCCGGCATTTTACGATGACAAAAACGCCGCCGGCAAAGCTCATTTCATCAGGACGGCGCAAACAATTCACCATATCAATGATGCCTTCTTTCTGTAGGATACCACCATCGTCACGACCACACATAATTTCCGGCATCTCGATGAGTCGAGCGATGGGCGCATGCAGCTGAGGCGTATCATAATCGTAACCGGTCGAATTGATGACGATGGCCATTTCACACAAATCAGCCACCGAGAATTGCGGCAAGATCTCAAGGGTCTGGCGACGGAGACGGATCCCCTGCTCTGCTTCGCCGACGGTCAATTTCCACAGATCTTCTACGGCAAAAGCGGTCTGATGACCCCTTGCAATCGTGTTTGAATCGCGCTCATACACAAAATCCAGCTCACCGGCTTTACCGGCACAGACGATTTCAAAACCAAGGGTTTCGGCCCATGAAATCAGCCCGATCAACAGGCTCGGTTGGTCACCGTCTGCCGGTGTGTAGACAACCCCGGCATTTTCGGCCAACCGTTTTAAAATAGGTCCGACCACACAATCAGACTCTTTGGTGACCATAACAACATGCTTGCCGTTTTCAATGGCCGAACGGGCATGGATTGCCCCGGCCTCAGGCATCCCGCTGGCTTCAACCACCACCTCGATCGACAGATCCATCATCAGCAGCGCATCACTGATCACGGCTATTTTTCCCGAAGCGATGGTATCATTTGTTTCCGATTCCGTATGGCAAATTTTAAGATCCTCTGAGGCCATGCCGGTTTGAAGGCAGGCATCTTCGGCAGTTTCAATGTCCTGATCACAGACCACAGCAATTCTGATACCCGGCGTCATACGGGATTGTGCCAGAAAGGATTTTCCGAATGCACCGGTTCCGATTAACCCGACACGGGTGACATCGGTCGATTTAAATAAGTTTTTAAAGTTCACAGTTCTCCCTAAAATATTTCTTGACAAAACGCGTTGGAAACAGTATTGAATTTTGAATACAAAATACAAAATACATATTCAATCTTGCTTATACCTAAATTAACGCAATTGATTGCTATAAATCAAGAGAGTTTATGGAATGATAAATTTAGGTGCAGAACATGAGAATCTCGATCAGAAGGCCTACTCGATTCTTAAAGACCTGATCATTGAACGCAAGCTGT